>JAFIEN010000317.1 GCA_020832515.1 Rubellimicrobium sp.
ACCGCGATCAGATCAGCACCAGCGCGGCGGCGGCCACCGTCCAGGCAGCGATCCAGACAGCTGCATATCGGCGATCAGGCGTCATATCGTGAGCCCCGGATGGTGGCTAATCAGGCGATCGAGGAAGGCGGCTGGGTAGCCTTCGACGCGATCTTCGAGACGGTGCAGCTCGGCAATACGGCGATCGAAAGTGCGCCATCGCATCCACTTCGGCTTGATCACCAGATCGCCGCGACGAATGGGTGCGTCTCGACATCAAGAGCAATCCGCTATCGATCTGGACCCGACCGCAGGTGCTGCGCGCAGCGCGGGTGGTTCTGAAAGCGGTCGGCTGACCTAGCCCCGGGTCAACAGGTCATGGCCCACCAGTATTTCGCATAGCGCACGAATTTCGGCAAAGGGCCGAGTCAGCCGGTCGGCCAGCGCGATCAGGTCGGTGTCCCCATCGGCCAGCGACAGAATGTTCAACAATATCCGGCTATCCACCGCCGATCCCTTGATCGACAGCGTGTTATACAGCCCGCGCTTGCCCAGTTGCGGCTCGCCCAGAACAGTGGCGCGGGGGTGATAATTACCTTCCACCATGTCGATCGCGGTCCGAGCGGCGCGAAACCCACCGAACAGGCCGGTCGGCGTCACCAGCGTCAGGTCATCGAGCGAGGTGTGATATTCAGGATAGGTCCCGTATTTCGACCGCATAATCGACGCCACCGGTAAATCCACGCCGGGGGCGCAGTATTGGCGCTCATCGCTGCCCCGGGTTAGCCAATCGAAGTGCTGAACATCATTACCCGAAACCTCGCGTAGCGCGGCCAGTGCCGCCCGGTCGGCCAGCGTATCGCCCTTGCGCGACGGTAAGAAAGAAAAGGCCCTGTCATCGCCGATACATGTCAGGTTGAACCCGGCATAGATATGGCGTTTCAGATGGTCCAGATTCCGCGACAGATAGGTGATAGAACCAATGGTTTCAGGGATGAATACAAAACGAAAGGAGTATTTACTAGGGCCTTGGTTTAACACGGATTGCGCCAGTGCGGCAGCCACAACCGGGCCAGACAATTCATTGTTCGCCATCGATGGGTGACAGATGTAGGTCGACACGAACACCTCGTCAGCACTGTCGCCAGGAATCAGAAGCTCGCCGTAATTCAGCACACCGGGGGCCAGCGTCGTATCGATGAACACCTCGTAATTGCCGTCGGGCAGGGCGGCGCGCGCCTGGTCGGTCAGGCAAAATCCCCAGCGTTCCTTGTAATACGACGTGACATAAGGCACGGCGTCCGGCTGATCAGGCAAGGAATAAAGATGCCGCTGAAGCTCTGACAATGGTAAAACCGCCTGCACCGGGGTCGAATACCCTACAAGATGCAGCGTGTTATCAACGAAATCGATAATCTTGCGACCGTCCGGCCCCTTGATCCATGCCTCCCGCGCCGCCCATTCGTTGGGCACCGTCCAATCGAAGACCTGCGTGCCCGTGGGCACCGCGTGGACGATCAACCCTGGCAGAAGGTCGGCTAGGTAATCCAGCGTATCCCGCACTCCGGGGCCTGTCAGGCTTCGGTTGATGGGAAACAGTTCCGTGGCCCAGCGGTACATGTCCGCGCCGATCCCATCGACGCGGTCGAATCGGGTCAGGTCATCCATGGGCCGTTTCCTTCGATGCGGCGCAGCCAGATATACGGGTCCCGTCGCATCGCAGCGATGGTTTCGGGCACAAACACATCCAGCGGGACCGACGCAACGCGCGATCGGCCCACGGGTGTGTCGATCAGCGCCGCGGAGATGGCGGGCAATGCGGTGATCTTCACGTTCTGGTCGCGTTCCAACGTCAGCCCGGGCGCGCGGTAAAGGACATGCAGGAACACCTCAGACGGCTGGGAAATTCCGTTCAGAAGAATATCCTTCCGAAACCCTTTGATATAGCGATACGGAACCTGCGCTAGCGCCTCGCAATGATGAACGGCGCTGATCGACCGCGCCACGGGCAGGCCCAGCGCAACATGCAGCGCACCCAAGCGGGTCATCGAGTCGAACGGGCTGCTCACGCCATAGGCATGGGGGGACAGGGTATCGTCGATAATCTCTGCCGCGCGCACACCCGTCGCCGCGACCGAGGCAAAGGGATGTATCTGCCGTCGGCTGTCCCGATAGGTCAGGATATGCTGGGACAGGGGATAGTCGCAGGGCGTTGTCGCCGGGTCGAATACGGTTGCTGCGTTGACCTCGGCCCAGGAATGGGTCGGGAAGACGATGGTGCCATCAGGGCCAAGAATGTCCTGCAGAACTGACAGGTGCAGTTCGGCAATCGCGGTCTTGTCGCGGATCAGTGCCCCCGACTCGTCCACCGGAAAGCCCAGCCGCCCAAGGTTCCCGGTCAGGTAAACAAGCCCCCCCGCGGCCACGCCCACGGCGTGATAGGCCGCGGTCAATCCCGCCCGGTCATACCCGGTCACGAGGCTGATGGGTCGAAATGCCGCACGAGATCGCCCAAAGTCTTCATCTCGTCCAGCGCGTCGTCGGACACGCTGCCGCCCAGCGCGTCTTCCATCTCGGAAATCATGGTGAATAGGTCCAGGCTGTCGATCGGCAGGTCTGACAAGGGCGTGTCCATGGTCAGATCCGCGCCGTCGGTTTTAGACAGGCGGGCGATCGCAGTGCGGGCCAGGGAAAAAGCCTCGGTGCTCATGAAGTTTTTCCTTCTTATCATTTGGTTGTGTCAGGGCGCTCAAGCAAGACAATGCCCCAGGAAAGGCCCACTCCGAACCCAGCGGCCAAGATTCGGGTCGGCCCGTCGGGCCCCAGCCGTGGCGCCAGCAGGAAGGGGATGGACGACGACACGGTGTTGCCTCGGCCTTCCATCTCGAACGGCACGCAGTCTTGTGGTAGGTCCATTTGGCGGCGGATCTCGTCCACAATGCCGCGGCTGCCCTGGTGCAATAGGACCGTGTCCAGCGTGGATTTGTCCAGCCCCTGGTCGGCGAGGAAGGCGTCGATTTCCGCAGGGATCAGCTTGCGCGAGAAGTTGAACACCGCCCGCCCGTTCATCGTGATCCCGTCGGGCGTGCGGATCAGCGCGGTATGACCCGACCCGTCCGTACCCAGCCGCGCCGCGCGCAATTCCAGCACGCCGCCCCGGGTGGACAGCACCGTGGCACAGGCTCCGTCCCCGAACAGAAGCTGAGTGTTCGCGTCATCAGGTTTCAGCGCGGCGCGATACTGGTCTGACGTGACCAGCAGGGCGGTGTCCACGCCCGCGGTCTTCATCATCGACGCAACCACGACCAGCCCATAGACAAAGCCCGAACAGCCCAGCCCAAGGTCGAAACAAATAGATGCGGTCGGCAGGCCAAGCCTATCCTGCAGGATCGCAGCGTTCTGGGGTAACCCGCCATGATCGGGATTCTGCGACACAAATACCAAAAGTCCGACATCGCCCGCATCGACCCCCGCCCGGGCCAGCGCGTCCCGTGCTGCGCGTTCGCCCAACGCGCAGGCCGTGTCTCCGGGCCCAGCCTGTGGCAGCCAGGTCGCCCCAATTCGCGCGGCGATGAAATCGCCATCCTTGCCCAGCGTTTTGGCCTGCGCGATGTTATCGACCTGCATCGCGGCTTCGGCGGTACCGATCACTTGAAGGTATACACCCTTCAGGATCATGCCGGTTTTCCCACGAAATCAATGCGGCCCAGCGCGCCCGCCTCGGTCGTGATGTCGGCGCTGACCATGCGCTCGGCGATGATGCGCCGCTTAGTCAGGATCAGCCGTGCCACTTGCGCGGGCAGGGGCGCGGGTTTTGTCAGCCTCACAAACCACCAGCGCCCCTGCCGCGGCAACAGCGTCTTGCACAGCAGTTTCATCATGCTGGACATCTGTTCGGGCAGGGTCAGTCCGTCGTACATTGCCGCACTGACCTGCCCGGCGGCTTCGTCCAGGGCACAGGCGGGCCAGAGCCCTTCTTCGTCGAAGAGACGGGTCGCGTGCAGGATCGGCAGGGGGGACGGAAAGACGACAAAGGGATGGTCGACCCCGTCGGCATCCGTGAATCGTCCGGTCGCGCTCACATCCAGCCGGGACGGCAGATCCAGATCGGTAGCCACATGCACGACACCCCGATTTGTAAGCGGGGAGTGAAAATCCACTTGGTGCAGGATCGGCGCGCGGGGAAGGGTGCCACCCAGCGCATCCAACGCGGGGATCAGGTCGGTCGCGTGGACATACGCGCGCCCTCCCTTGAAGCTGGCCGCATCGCCCTCTAGCAACGCTGTGTGTTCGATCCGAACCATGCCTGTCTATACCTACCGTTGCGCTACGATAATATGCGACGGCACAGGAGGCAAGGCGGCGATCAGGCGTCATAGCTCGATTCCCGGATGGCGGCTTTTCAGGCGATCGAGGAAGGCGGCTAGATAGCCGTCGATGCGATCTTCGATGCGGTGCAGCTCGGCGAGACGGCGATCAAAAGTGCGCCATCGCATCCAACGCGGCTTACGGATCGGATCGCCGATGCCACCATCGTCACCGAGACGGCGGCGCAATTTGAAAGCTCGGCGAAGTGCTCGATCGTATGGCGCTTCACGCTGCACCCGATAGGCGATGCGTCGCCATGCCTTGCGTGCGGCAAACTTCGTCGCACCGTTCGGCATGATCAGCTTCGAGCACCGCGCGCCTGTGAACGGACACACGGCGAACCACC
>JAFIEN010000318.1 GCA_020832515.1 Rubellimicrobium sp.
TCAAGAACAAGGGTCGCGATATCGGGATCCTGCGCACGATGGGCCTGACCGAAGGGTCTGTCCTGCGCATCTTCTTCATCTGCGGCGCCGGGATCGGGACGCTTGGCACGGCGCTCGGCGTGATCCTGGGATCGCTCTTCGCGATCTATATCGACCAGATCTTCTCGGTCGTGAACTGGATCGCCGGTGGCGGGGTCTGGGATCCGTCGATCCGCGGCCTTTACCATGTGCCCGCGCAGCTCAAGGCGGGTGACGTGCTCTGGTCGATGGCGATCTCGCTGTCTCTGTCCTGGGGCGTGACCATCTTTCCCGCACGCCGTGCCGCGCGCATGAACCCGGTCGAGGCGCTGCGCTATGAGTGAACCGGCACTCGCCCTCGTCGATATCGCCAAGGCCTACAATCCCGGCCGCCCGAACGAGGTGCAGGTGCTGCGCGGTGTCAGCCTCAGCCTGAACCCCGGCGAGGTGGTGGCCCTTGTCGCCCCGTCGGGCGCGGGCAAGTCCACGCTTCTGCATGTCGCGGGTCTTCTCGACACGCCCGACAGCGGCAGCGTCAGCATCGGCGGCACCGATCTGACGCGACTTTCGGATCGCCGCCGGACCATGGTCCGACGCGAGGCGGTGGGCTTTGTCTACCAGTTCCACCACCTCCTTCCCGAGTTCACGGCGCTCGAGAACATCGTGCTGCCGCAACTGGCCAATGGTGCGCAGGCGGCCGAGGCCGAGGCACGCGGGCGCGAACTACTTGACCGCGTGGGCCTTGCGCCGCGCGCGGACCACCGCCCCGCGGCACTGTCGGGTGGCGAACAGCAGCGCGTCGCCGTTTGCCGGGCACTCGCCAATGCGCCGCGCCTTCTGCTGGCGGACGAACCGACAGGCAATCTTGATCCCGGCACATCGGACACGGTCTTCGCGACGCTTCTCGACCTTGTGCGCGCAACCGGGCTGGCCGCCCTGATCGCGACGCACAACCTCGATCTTGCCGCCCGGATGGACCGGGTGCTGCGGCTCGATCAGGGGCGGCTCGCGTGACGATCAGCGTCACCATCGAGAAAGTCCGGCACCTGTCCGAGGCTGCCCTTCGGGCGCATGGGGCGGGGGCCGTGCAGGCGGCCTCGGTCGCGCGGGCCGTGGCGCGGGCCGAGGCGGTTGGGAACGTGATCTGCGGGCTCTACTATCTGGAAAGCTATTGCCTGCAGCTTCGCTCTGGCCGTGTCAGGGGACAGGCCGTCCCGCGCGTGAGCCGCCCCCGACCGGGGGCTGTCAAGGTGGATGCAGGTTTCGGCTTCGCCCAGCCCGCCTTCGATGCAGGCCTTGGGGAGGCAGTTGCGGCAGCGCGGACAAATGCCGTGGCGACGCTTGCGGTGGCCCATGCCCATACATGCACCGCCCTGGGCTATTTCACCGAGCGGATCGGGGCCGAGGGCCTGATCGGGCTGGGATTTACCAATGCAAGCCCCGTCGTCGCCCCGCCCGGAGGCGCGCGACCGGTGATCGGCACGAACCCGATCGCCCTGACCGTACCGGGCCCCACGCGCGATCCCGATCGACCGCTGCTGCAGTTCGACTTTTCGACCTCGGCAGTGGCGCTGGGCAAGATCACGATGGCGAAGGCCGCGGGTATACCCATTCCGGCCGGATGGGCAGTGGATGCCGACGGACGCCCGACGACAGACCCCGACGCGGCACTGCAAGGGGCGCTTGTCAGCGCAGGCGGGCACAAGGGCTGGGGCTTCGGACTAATGGCCGAGGTCATGGCCGCCTGTCTGACCGGGTCGGTCAACTCGCTTGATGTTTCCGGTCTGAAAGCCGCGGAAGGTCCGCCGCATGACCTTGGCCAGCTTTACATCCTGATCGACCCTGCAACACATACGGATGAGTTCGCGGCGCGTTTCGCCCGGCTGGCGGATGCGGTGGCGGATCAGGACGGGGCCCGATTGCCCGGAACCCGGCGTGTGATCCGGGAGGCGGTTGCGCTCGATCCGGACCTCTGGGCGCGCGTTCAGGCACTGGCAGGAACCTAGGGCCAAAGGCCGGCGCAGGATTTTGCAAAAATCCTGGAGTCGAAATCTGCCCGTGTCGGGAACTCGAATTTGGCCAAATTCGAATGGCTCAGTTGCGCTCGACAAAGGCCTTGAAGGCATCCACATGGTCGGGATGCCAGCGCGAGAGGGCAGGGCGGTTCTCGATGATGTCGCCCGCGGCCCAGGCGATCCGCTTTTCGTCCAGCGCGCGGGGCACGTCGTTGTCGGGACACAGGATGTAGAAATCGCCCCGTTCAAGGCTTTCCATCATGAAATCCGCCGTCTCTTCGGCCGTCCAGGCTGCGGCGGGCTTCTCGGTCCGGTCGCCGCGGGTCAGCCCCGTCCAGACGAAACCCGGGATCAGGAGATGCACCCCGATCTGCGGCGCGCTGCCCCGCATCTCATGGGCCAGCGCCTCGGTGAAGACCTTCACGCCCGCCTTGGCCATGTTGTAGGCCGGATCGCCCGGCGGCGTGGTGATCCCCTGTTTCGAGCCGGTGTTGACGATCAGCCCCGGCCCGCCCCGCGCGACCATGCCCGGCCCGAAGATGCGGCTGCCATGGACCACGCCCCAGAGGTTGACGGCCATCACACGCTCCCAGATGTCGAGCGGCCCGAACATCGCACTGCCCGACTGGATCGCGGCATTGTTCATGAGCACATCCGTGCCGCCCAAGTCTCGTGCGACCCGCGCCTCGAGTGTGCTCAGGGCGGCCGGGTCGGACACATCCGTCTCGGCCCCCTCGACCCTGCCTGCGCCCGCAACCGTTGCGATCTCGTCCACGGCTGCGGCGATCCTGTCCGCCCCCAGATCGGCGATGACGATGTTCATCCCCAGCGCCGCCATGCGCCTTGCCACGGCAAGGCCGATGCCGGAGGCACCGCCGGTGATGACGGCGGTCTTTCCGGGGGCGAGGGCGGGATGGGTCATGGCGATGCTCCTTTTTAGTCAAAAAGGAGCCTGACCCGCCGCCCGCCGAAGGGCAAGCCCCTCAGGCGGTGGCGCGGGTCCGCAGGATCCGAACCGCCTCGATCACGAGGGGCGAGATGCCGTCCGCGCCCCCGTCGATCAACGCATAAAGCTGGTTGAGCATCCGCGGCTCCCAGAAGGTGCGCAGGTGATTGGCCACGCCTTCGGCCTGGCTCTGTCCGGGCTGGGTGGCAAAGAATGTGGCGATCTGGTTGGCCATGTGAACCAGCCGCTCCTGCGGGCTGTGATGGCCGCCTTCATGGTCAAGAGGCATCGGATGCTCCGTCGATGATCCTGTGGGGATGGGAAAAGACCGCGATCTGGCCTCGTGCCGCCGTGGCCACCGTCAGCCCGGCATCTGTCGCCAGCCGCACCGCATGGGCCGTCGGCGACGAAACCGCCAGCAGGACCGGGCAGCCCGCCATGACCGCCTTCTGCACCATCTCGACCGATACGCGCGACGTCAGCACGATCGCCCCGGCGCTTGCGGCGATACCGGCCCGCGCCAGCGCTCCGATCAGCTTGTCCAGCGCATTGTGCCGCCCCACATCCTCGCGCGCCAGAACCACGCCCCGGCCCGGCTGCCAAAAGCCCGCCGCATGGACGGCATGGGTCTCGTCATGCAGGGGCTGCCAGCCGCGCAATTCGTCAAGCCCCTGCCGCGCTTCGGCCCGGGTCAGGCGCAGCGCGGTTTCGGGCAACCGGGGCAGGGGGCGCAGCGCCTGATCCAGACTGTCGATCCCGCACAGCCCGCAACCCACCGGCCCGACATTCGACCGCCGCCGCGCATCCAGCGCGCCGGACCGCGCCTCGGGCAGCCAGATCCGCGCCTCGATGCCGGTCCCGTGTTCCACGATCTCGAGGTCGCCGATCTCGTCCGCCTTGGCGATCCCCTCGGTCAGGGTGAAGCCCACGGCGAAATCCTCGAGATCCGAAGGCGTTGCCATCATCACCGCCTGGGTCGAGCCGTTGTAGACCAGGGCCACCGGCACCTCTTCGGGAAGCGCGCGGAAATCCTCGGGTCCGGAGGCCGCGACCAGCCGCGACGGAGGGGTATGCACCGTCACCGCCGCCCCCTATTCCGCCGCCGGCAGGATGCGGCGCGACTGTTCGGCCATCTCGGCATAGTCGCGCTGCCAGGCCGTCGGCCCGTTCGAGAGCGTCACCTGAACCGCCGTCACCTTGTATTCCGGGCAGTTGGTCGCCCAGTCGGAATAGTCGGTGGTCACGACATTGGCCTGCGTCTCGGGGTGGTGGAAGGTGGTGTAGATCACACCGGGTGCCACGCGATCGGTGATCGTCGCCCGAAGCGAGGTTTCGCCCGAGCGCGAGGCAAGCCGCACCCAATCGCCATCACGGATGCCGCGGTTCTCGGCATCATGGGGATGGATCTCGAGCAGATCCTCGGCATGCCAGACGGTATTTTCCGTCCGCCGCGTCTGGGCGCCCACATTGTATTGCGACAGGATCCGCCCCGTAGTCAGCAGCAGGGGGAAGCGCGGGCCGGTGCGCTCGTCCGTCGGTACATATTCGGTGACGATGAACCGCCCCTTGCCGCGCACGAAGCCGTCGATATGCATGATCGGCGTGCCTTCGGGCGCGGCATCGTTGCAGGGCCACTGGACCGAGCCCTTCTCGTCCAGCATCTCGTAGCTGACATTGGCGAAGCTGGGCGTGGTCGCCGCGATCTCGTCCAT
>JAFIEN010000319.1 GCA_020832515.1 Rubellimicrobium sp.
GGGCGGGCATAAATTTTCCAAATTGCGGCGGGGGGGGGCCCGCCCCCCCGCCCCTCTCGGGGCTCCCCCCGGGATATTTGAGAACAAAAGAAGGGAGGGGGGCATGAAAGATCTGGATGCCTTCTATCGGGGGGCCGATGCTGTGGCACTGGCCGGGGCGGTCAGGGCGGGGGATGTCAGTGCTGCGGAGGTCGTGGAGGCGGCGATCCGCGCCATCGAGGCGCTGAACCCCGGCCTGAATGCGGTGATCGGGGCGCATTTCGACATAGGTCGCGCGGCGGCGCGCGACGTTGCGCGTGATGCCCCGCTGGCCGGCGTGCCCTTCCTTCTCAAGGAACTGGCAAGCTCCTGGGCGGGCCTGCCCGCGACCAATGCCTCGCGCTTTCTGCAAGGCCAGGTGGCGGCGGCGGATTCGGTTGTGGTGGGGCGGATCAAGGCGGCGGGCCTGTGCCTTCTGGGCAAGACCAACGCGCCCGAGAACGGCTGGTCGATCGGTTGCGAGCCGGTGCTTTATGGTCGCACGCTGAACCCCTGGGATCCGGCGGTCACTTGTGGCGGCTCTTCGGGCGGGTCGGCGGTGGCGGTGGCGACGGGCATGGTGCCCATCGCCGAGGCCAGCGACGGGGCAGGCTCGATCCGGGTGCCGGCGTCCTGCTGCGGGGTGGTGGGGCTCAAGCCCTCGCGCGGGCGGGCGACGCTGGCGCCCTTCGTCGATTACTGGGCGGGCGGGGCCTATTTCCTGTGCAACAGCCGCACGGTGCGGGATACTGCGGCCTATCTGGATGCCGTGGCGGGCGCCCTGCCCGGCGATCCCTATGCCCTGCCCCTGCCCGACAGGCCCTTTGCCGAGCTGGCCCGCGAGGAGAGAGCGGGGCTGCGCATCGGCTTTACCGTCACCGATCCGTCGGGCCGGCCCGTCGACGCGGCAATCGCCGCGAGCGTCAAGGCCGTTGCGCGGGTGCTGGAGGGGATGGGGCATGCGGTCGAGGAATATGACCTGGGCCTTGATGCCGATGCCTTCTGGCGGAGCTATACCGACATGACCTGTGTCGAGACGGCCGCCTTCTTCGGCGCCATGGAGGGCGTGCTGGGCCGGCCCATCGGCCCGGATGACGTGGAACGTTTCACCGCGGCGGTGATCGCGCGGGGCCGCGCGACCAACGGGCTGGAGCATGCCGCGCGGATCGACGCGGTTCGGCAGGCGGGCCGCGCCGTGGTGCAGGACCTGGACCGGTTCGACATCTACCTGACCCCGACTCTCACCCAGCCGCCGCGCCCCGTGGGCCATTACGATATGTCGTTGCAGGATCTGGACGCCTACAACGCGCTCTGGAGCGACGCGGTCTTCATGGCGCCGTTCAATGCCAGCGGGCAGCCCGCCATGTCCTTGCCCCTGGGGCAGACGGCGACGGGTCTGCCCGCCGGGGTGCAGCTTGTGGGACGGCCGGGCGCAGAGGGCACGGTTCTGGCCGTGGCGCGGATGCTGGAGGAGGCGATGCCCTGGGCCGGGCGGCGCCCACCGGTCAGGTGGTGAGCGCGATGGCCGGGATCGTGCTGAGCGGCGGGCATGTCATCGACCCGGAGAGCGGGCGCGACGGGCCGGGGGATGTTGCCTTCGCGGAAGGCGCAGTTGCCGAGCAGGCACCGGAGGGGGCGCGGCGGCAGGATGTGTCGGGCCTGGTCGTGGTGCCGGGGCTGATCGACCTGCACACACATGTCTATGTGGGCGGCACCTCGCTGGGGGTGGATCCGGACCGCTACATGCGGCTTTCGGGGGCCACCACGCTGGTCGATACCGGCAGTGCAGGGCCGGGCAATTTCGCCGGGTTCCGGGACCATGTGATCGACCGGGCCGAGGCGCGGGTACTGGCGCTTCTGCATGTCTCTTTCGCCGGGATCTTCGCCTTTTCGCCCACGATCATGGTGGGCGAGAGCCATGACATGCGTCTGATGGCCGCGCGCGAGGCGGCCGAGGTGGCGCGCGCCAATCCCGGCGCCATTGCGGGCATCAAGGTCCGGGTCGGGCGGCATGCCTCGGGGCCATCGGGGATCCAGCCGCTGGATGTGGCGCTTGACGTGGCCGACCGGACCGGGCTGCCGCTGATGGTGCATATCGACGAACCACCCCCGACCTATGCCGATGTGGTGGCCCGCCTCCGGCCCGGCGATATCCTGACCCATTGCCTGCGCCCCTTTCCCAACGCCCCTGTCACGCGGGACGGGCATCTGCGCGAGGCGGTGGTCGCCGCACGGGCGCGGGGCGTCCTGTTCGACGTGGGCCACGGCATGGGATCCTTCGGTTGGGAAACCGCGCGGGCGGCGGCGGCGGCGGGGTTCTGGCCCGATACGATCTCGTCGGATGTGCATGCGATGTGCATCGACGGGCCGGCCTACGACCTGCCGATGACGATGACCAAGTTCCTGGCCCTCGGCATGCCGCTGGCCGAGGTGATCCGTGCCGCGACGCTTGCCCCGGCCCTTGCACTGGGGCGGCACGACCTTGGGCGGCTGAGTCCGGGGGCTGCGGGGGATGCCACGGTGCTTGCGGTCGAGCCGGGCCCGGTGGCGTTGCGCGACGTGCTGGGCGAAGAGGTGATCCATGACCGGCGGATCGTCGTCCGGGGGATCGTCCGCGCGGGCCGCTGGATCGAGTCGGAGGGCCGCGGATGAGCCTGCACTCGGTCTGGGTCTATCCCCGGGATCTTGCCAACCGGGGGCAGGAGGAGGCGCAAGCACCTGTGCGCGCCACCGGGGCGGGGATGGTCAGCCTTGCGACCTCTTGCCATGCCGGGCGGTTCCTGCAGCCGGGCAATCCGCGGCGGCGGTTCCATGACCTGCAGGACGGCACGATCTACGACCGGCCAGATCCGGCGATCCTGGAGGGGGCCGGGATTCGGCCGCTGGCTTCCGACAGCGTGCTGCAGGATGGCGCGGCAGCCCATGGTCTTGCCCGCGGGGTCGAAGGCGGCGGCCTTGCGCTGTCCTCGTGGACGGTCTGCCCGGGCTCTGCTGATGTGACCGCACCTCGATGCCGTCGGGGGGCGGTCACATCATCAACGCCCAATGGCTCCAGCCGCATGGCAGGAAACTGGGCCTGACCGCCCCCGGCGCCACTGCGGCGGGCACGGAGCCGGGGGTCCTTGCCACGGGGCAAGAGAGATGCTCGACGCGCCGGGTCTGGTCGACAGTCCTGAGCCGGCGGGTGCGCAGGTGGAGAGCATCCGGAAACAACGGGATGACAAGTGCACATGAATTGTGCAGCATCCTGGAAACGGCTGAAATTTCAGCAACCCTGACGGGAATAGGTGCGATCCGGATTGCGGTCGGGCACAGCAGCAGGAAAGAGCCGTAGCAGGAGATTGTGATAGCGAGATGAACGAATTGACCTGGGTCGCAGTGGCATTGACGCCGGATCTGCCGGCGGGCGTGGCGATCCCTGCGCGGGTCGGGTCCGAGGATGTGGCCGTCTGGCGCGCGGCCTCGGGCGCGGTACGGATCTGGGGCGACCGCTGCCCGCATCGGGGCATGCGCCTGTCGCATGGTTTCGTGCGGGGCGAGACGCTGGCCTGCATCTATCACGGCTGGCGCTACGGGCTTGACGGCGGCTGCGCGCATATCCCCGCCCATCCCGCGCTCGAGCCGCCGAAAACGATTACCGCGCGCGTCTTCGGCTGCGTTGAGGCAGGCGGGGTGATCTTCGGCACGCTTGACCCCGAGGCACCCCCGCCCGCAGCGCCCGAAGGGCTGGTGCCCCTGCGCTCGGTCGAGATCGGTGCTGCGGCCGGCGTGGTGCAGGCGCGGCTGATGCCCGGTGAGGCGGGCCTGATGTGGTCGGGCGATCTGGCACTGCTGGTGCAACCCGTGGGCGAAGACACCTGCCGCGCCCATGCGCTGATCCCTCCCGGCACCGATCCCAAGGCCGCCTCCCGCGCGCTCGAGGCGCTGCGGCGGACCTGCGAGGAAGACTGAACATGCTCGACACCACCACGCCCCCGGACCTGGCGCCCGAGATCGCGGACAACTGGTTTCCGGTCGCCATGCTGTCGGGCCTTGATACGGGCCGGCAGACGCAGCTTCTGGACCGCACGATCACGGTCGGCCGCTCTGACGCCGGCCCCTTCGTCACCGGCCCAGACGGCGCCGCATGGCCTGTGATCGAACGTTTCGGCCATCTCTGGACCACGCCCGGCACCCCCGCCCGCGACCTTTTCACCATCCCCGAGGCCGAAGCCCCGGGCCGCCGCCTTGTCGATTGCGGCTCGGTCATGGTGCGCTGCTCGCCCCTGCGCGCGGTCGAAAACTTCCTCGACATCGCGCATTTCCCTTTCGTCCATACCGATATCCTTGGCGCCGAACCCCATACCGAGGTCGGCCGCTACGATGTGGCCATCCGCGAGGACGAGGACGAGGTCTGGGCCACCAAGGTGCAGTTCTACCAGCCGCAGGCCGCCAAATCCGCCGCGGGCGGGATCACCACCGAATACATGTACCGCGTCCCCGCGCCGACCTGTTCGGTGCTTTACAAGACCTGCCCGCCCCGCCCCGGCGAATGGGATGTCATCACCCTGTTCGTGCAGCCGATGACCGAGGAACATTGCACCGTCTGGCCGTGGATGGCGCTCTATGACGACGATGCCGACATGGCCGATCTGGTCAGCTTCCAGCAGAT
>JAFIEN010000320.1 GCA_020832515.1 Rubellimicrobium sp.
GGCGGGGGGCGCGGCCCCCCGTCCGCTGGCGCGGACTCCCCCCGGGATATTTTCGAACGAAAGACCTGCAGGTGGCGCGAGGGCAGGGGGCGTCACTCGCCCTTGGAAAGCAGGCCGAACTTGCGCAGCTTGACATAGAGCGACTGGCGCGAGAGGCCCAGCATCTCGGCCGCGGCGACGCGGTTGTTCATGGTCAGTTCGATCGCCGTCTCGATGCACATCCGTTCGACCACATCGGTGGTTTCGGCCACGATTTCCTTCAGCGTGGCGCTGCCCACAAGCTCCATCACCGAACGGACGTTATCATCGGTGACCGGCGTGCCCGAGGGGCGGTCGGTCTCGAGCCGGGTGCCGGCGTCGCGAATCACGAAGGCGAAGACGGTCTCGGCTCCGGCCTCGAGAGCGGTCACCGAAATCTCGACGGCGCGGGGGGTGCTGAATTCGCCGGCGATCCGGGTGGGATACATCCGCATCCGCCCGGAACGGACGGCGTTTTCGGTCAGGACCTTGTAGTCGACCGAGCCGCGCAGAAGGTAATCGGCCAACGATCTTCCCCGCAGGCTCTGGTCGTGGGCGATATCGACCAGATTGAGGAAGCCGTCATTGGTCGACAGGATGTCGCCCCCGGCATCGGTAAAGACGATGGCATCCGGGCCATTCAGGAACAGGCCGTTGAGATGGGTTGCAAGGCTGTCGGACTGCATGCGGTCGCTGCCTTCGGGTTCGATCCGGCAGAGCAGCATCCGTTCGCCCCCGGCGCGGAAAAGCGTGGCGGCAAGGCGCATCCCCTCGCCGGTCCGGGCGTGCTGTACCCGGATGGCGACCGCGCGATCCGAGATCGCCTGCGTCGAGAGCGCCTCGAGCAGGTCGCCCTGCTTGCGCGCTTCGAAAAAGCCGGCAAAGCCCTGGCCGACCAGTTCTTCGCGCCCCGATCCGATGAGGGCGGTGGCCGCGGTGTTGGCAGCCGTGATGCGCCCCGACTGCAGCGACGCAAAGACGATCGCCTCGCGAGAGGACTCCATCAGGATGCGAAAACGGGTGTCGTATTCGCGCTGCGCCTCGTAATCGCGCTCAAGCGCCATCTGCGCCCGGACAAGCTGCTGCTGCATCTCGGCGATCGGGCGCAGGTCGCGGCCCAGCATCAGGATCGCCCCGTCGGGCCCGATCTCGTGGAAGGTGTAGCGGATGGGAAATTCCCAGCGGCCTACGGCATCCGTGTGGTTCACCTCGAGCGGCCGGACATCGCCTCCACGGTCAAGGTATTGCCGCAAGCGCGCATCGAATTTCGTCACGCTTTCGGCCGCCAGCGTCGAGCGGATGTCGCGGCCGTCCCAATCCGCGAGCTTGCGGAAGAAATCCTGCGCGGGGTTCACAAGCACCGACAGGATCGTCCCGTCCGGCGAGATGACAAGGGCCAGATCGGCGATATCGGCAATGATGTCGCCAAGGATATCGGGGGCGATCAACGGGATCGCGCCGCTGTTCCAGTATTTTGTCACGCGCGAGGTCACACCGGATGCGCCTTGTTCTGCGGCGCCAGCAGCAGTGCTTTCCCCGACCGGTTTCCCGGCATCATCGGACATGAGAGTGTCGGGCGTGGTGACATTGCTCAGCCCCCCTGGATCCGCGCCATGCGCGCGCGCGGTTTCAGGTCCAGACCGCACAGTGCCACAGCCTCATAAAGATCGCCCGTCGCATGATCCGCGCCAGTCAGCGCCTTGATGTCCACCCCCAGTTCATCGGCGACCTCGAGGATCGTCCCACCGATCACGACGGGCGGCGGCGTCGCGGTCGATCCAGCGATCTGTGTCACGATCTTGCGCAGGTATTCAAGGTCTTCGCTCCTGCTGGCCGACAGGAACACCGCGTCGTAGCGGATCCGCTGCACCTCGTCCGCAGCTGTCGCGGGGGTTACGTCAAGCATCTGCCGGACCGAGAGGCCGATCCGCCGCAGCTGGCCCGAAAGGACCGTCGCGCCAAGGGTATGAAAGGCATCGGCCACCGAAAGCACAAGCACGGCCGGCGCGTTGGGCGCCGTGTCGGACCATGTCCAGGGACCGGTCTGCCATTCGCTGCCAAGCTTGCGCAGCAGGGCCTGCAAACGCGCGACGCCGATCGTGACCTCGGCGAAGGAGGTCTGATCGGCGCACCACTGATCTCCAAGATGACGGGCCACGGCAGGAACATAGTGATCGGCGATCTCTTCATGCCGGATGCCTGCGGCCGTCATCCGGGCGACCACGGCATGGAACGAGTCCCCCGATCGCGACGTGGCAACCGTACATAGCGCATCAATAAAATCCGGGTCCATCACCCATTCCGCCTTGTTCGGGCGCCGGGCAACCACGGTCAGCACCTGCACCGCCAGCGCACCCGCATCTGCGCCGGGCTTGTCACGCAAGCTCCGAAAGCTGGCGAGCGGCATGTCCGACATGGCGTCCTCTCCGGCAAGCCCACAGGCCTCATCACTCTGCGGCCCAACCTTGCAGCGGCATTGTCGGGCAGACCCCAAGGAATGTCAAAGCAAATTGACAATCTGCCAATCCCCACATCGTGATGCCGCCGAGCATCCTGATTAAAGCAATGAAATTAAAAGAATCTTGTTGCGAAGTTCGCGCCTCTCTGGCGGCCGGCGCATGCGCGGAATCTTTGTCGGAATGTGTAATTTAAAGTTTACACTCTCCAATTTCCCACTCTAATCGCGGTTCAGACGGGCGCGGGGCTGCGGCCTTCGGGACTCGGGGGGACATGGATGACACTGCGGGTGACCAGCCAGGGAAGCGACCGGAAGGGCCTATACACCCCTGACGAACGCGCCCGGCGCGACGCGACGGCCTGGACGCTCGTGCAGGGCATCCTGGCGCCGCTTCAGTTTCTGGTCTTCATCGTTTCGCTTGGCCTTGTGATCCGCTTCCTCTGGACGGGCGAAGGCTACGGCGCGGCGACCGTGTCGATCCTGATCAAGACCGGGTTCCTCTACCTGATCATGGTCACCGGCGCGATCTGGGAGAAGGTGGTCTTCGGCCAGTATCTCTTCGCGCCCGCCTTCTTCTGGGAGGATGTGTTCAGCTTCGCCGTCATCGCGCTGCACACCGCCTATGTCATTGCCCTGCTTGCGCATTCCCTGTCGCCGACGGCGCTGATGTGGCTCGCGCTGGCGGCCTATGCGGCCTATGTGATCAACGCGGGGCAGTTCCTGTGGAAACTGCGTCAGGCCCGCCTTCAGGCCGAGGCCGAAGACAGCGGCCGCAACCGTCTGGCCGAGGATCTGGCGGATGCCGAAAGGACGATGGCATGACCGCGCTCGCCCCTCCGGCCGGCGGCGGCTGCCGCTCGACCCCGGTGCTGAAACAGCGCGGCCAGCGCGAGGTGTTCTGCGGGCTGACCGGCATCATCTGGCTGCACCGCAAGATGCAGGACGCCTTCTTCCTTGTCATCGGCAGCCGCACCTGCGCGCATCTGCTGCAATCGGCGGCGGGCGTGATGATCTTTGCCGAGCCGCGATTCGGCACCGCGATCATGGAAGAGACCGATCTGGCCGGCATGGCCGATTCGCAGAAAGAGGTCGACCGCGTCGTGGCCCAGCTCCTGGAGCGCCGCCCCGATATCCGGCAGTTGTTCCTTGTCGGCTCCTGCCCCTCCGAGGTCATCAAGATCGACCTTGCCCGCGCGGCTGAACGTCTGTCGGCCCAATACGCGCCGCGCGTCCGGGTGCTGAACTACTCCGGCTCCGGCATCGAGACGACCTTCACGCAAGGCGAGGATGCGGCCCTTGCCAGCATCGTCCCCGTCCTGCCGGCAAGTGACGCGCGCGAGCTTCTGGTCGTGGGCGCGCTGCCCGATGTGGTCGAGGATCAGATGCTCTCGCTTCTGTCCGCGATGGGCGTGGGCCCGGTCCGCTGCCTGCCCGCGCATCGCGTGGATCAGGAAACCGGCGTGGGTCCGAACACTGTCTTCGCGCTTGTCCAGCCCTTCCTCGGCGACACCCATGCCGCCTTGGTCAAGCGCGGCGCGCGCCATATCGCGGCGCCCTTCCCCTTCGGCGAAGAGGGCACCACCGCCTGGCTTGCCGCCGTTGCCACCGAATTCGGCGTCGATGCCGAAACCTTCGCCCGCGTGACCGAGGCTCCCCGCGCCCGCGCCCGCCGCGCCATCGCGCAGGCGTCTGAGGTGTTGAACGGCAAGTCGGTCTTCTTCTTCCCCGACAGCCAGCTTGAGATTCCGCTCGCCCGCTTCCTGACCCGCGAATGCGGCATGACCGCGATCGAGGTCGGCAGCCCCTATATCCACGACGGCCTCGTCGGTCCCGATCTCGACCTGCTGCCTGCAGGCCCGGTGATCTCGGAAGGGCAGGATGTCGACCTGCAACTCGACCGCGCCCGCGCCGCCCGGCCCGACCTGACGGTCTGCGGCCTCGGCCTTGCCAATCCGCTCGAGGCCGAGGGGCTGACCACGAAATGGGCCATCGAACTGGTCTTTACCCCGGTCCATTTCTACGAACAGGCGGGCGACCTTGCGGGCCTCTTCTCGCGGCCCGTCCGCCGCAAGCAGCTTCTGAAACTGGAGGCGGCCGAATGAGAACCGCCTTCTGCTTCTTTTGTTTGAAAATATCCTCGGGGGGTGGCGGGGGGCGCCCGCCCCCCGCCGCGGGGG
>JAFIEN010000321.1 GCA_020832515.1 Rubellimicrobium sp.
GAGTGTGCGGCAGGCGCGGCGCTCGGATACGCCGAGCGCCTGCCGCACATGGTCAATGCACACGCGCCGGCGCGAAGGGCTCAGAAGTTTCCCCGTGCGGCCTCCGTCAGGATCATCTTGTCCAGCGTCAGGTCCGAGACCGCACGCCGCAGCCGCTGGTTCTCCGTCTCAAGCTCCTTGAGCCGCTTGAGCTGGTCCCGGTTCATGCCGCCATATTGCTTGCGCCAGCGATAATACGTCGGCTCCGTCACGCCGATCTGACGCACCGCGTCGGAGATCGCCATGCCCTGGCCGTGCAGAACTTCAACCTGCCGAAGCTTCAGCACGATCTCTTCGGGTTTGTCTCGCTTTCCTGCCATCTCTGGTCCTCCTGAAACGGGATGATTCTATCCCAGTTCGTGGACCACTTCAGTGGGGGCACTCCAACTGGTCTTCATCGGTCGCAACCTCGACACCATGAACCTCGCCGAGGGCTTCGCCTCATGTCAGGTGGACTGACCCTCGACCCCTCCAGCCTGTTGGGCAGCGGGCCCACGCAGATCGAGCGTCGGGCCCGGCACATGGATATTGGTGCTGTGCCGGTCTGCGCGGGTGCTTTGGGCGAAACCATCTGGCTGGCCTGTGGCGACGGGCAACTGCGGGTGTTTGGGCCGGACGGGGCGATGACCCCGCATAAGGCGCATCGCGGTGCGATCCTGTCGATGGCCATGGTTCCGGGCGAGGACGCTTTGCTGACGGGCGGCGACGACGGGCGGTTTCTGCGCGTGGCCGGTGACGGCACGGTGGCAGAGCTTGCCCATCACCCGCGCCGCTGGGTCGACCATGTCGCAGCGGGCACGGGCGGGCGCATTGCCTGTTCGGTGGGGCGTGCCGTGCATCTGCACGATGGCGATGGGCAGGTGCATGCGCTCGATCATCCGTCGACTGCGGGCGGCCTTGCCTTCGACGCCAAGGGTGGGCGCCTTGCCGTCGCTCATTACGGGGGTGTTACCATCTGGTCGAAGGAAAAGCGTGGCTGGAAACCCGCGACCCTGAAATGGGCGGGCAGCCATACCGGCGTCACCTTCAGCCCCGATGGCCGCTTCGTCGTCTCGACCATGCAGGAAAACGCCATGCACGGCTGGCGCCTGCGCGACAAGGCCGATCTGCGCATGTCGGGCTACCCGTCCCGGGTCAAGGGCTGGGCCTGGGCGGGGGCCTTGCCCTGGCTTGCCACTACGGGCGCCGATCAGGCGATCCTGTGGCCCTTCGACGGGATAAAGGGGCCGATGGGACGGTCACCGCTGCAACTGTGCTGGTCGGTGCCATCGCTCGTGACCGCGGTGGCCGCCGTCCCGGGGCGCGAGATCGTCCTTGCAGGCTTCGCCACCGGACAGGTGGTGTTCAGCGAGATCGACGCCATGGCCGAACCCCGCATGGTCAAGCGCAGCGCAGGCGCGCCCGTCATCGTTCTGACCTGCACTCCAGGCGGCCGCCTGCTGGCTGCGGACGAGGACGGGTGCATGCTGTGGGCAGATCTGTCCGCGATTTAAGGGCGAACTAGCGCGCGAATAGTCTGGGTCTGCTGATGTCTGATTGAACGTCCGCTTCGCGGATGCGCATAAATTGGACTGGCTGGCCGCTCAGGGCCGAGTACGACGGTCAAGCGATCATCTTCTTTGCTCCAACGGCGACAGTTCATGTCAACGCCATGTCAACGAGCGTATGTAATTTCTTGACAGGCGGCGACGGTGAATGCAGGCCAATGTCATCCAGTGTCAGGGTTGAAATTTTGTGAAATCAAAGGCTTATCGGATAAGTCATTGGTTTCTATAAACTATTGGAATTGTTGAGGTTTCGGCTCATAACCTGAAGGTCGTAGGTTCAAATCCTACCCCCGCAACCAAACTTTCCGACACGATATCAAACGCTTAGACCGCCCTCAGGGCGGCTTTTGCGTGTCGCGTCGTGTCGCAAGGCCGTCCCGAACACTCCCAAAAGATTCCAAAGACTTACGAACATCCCCGATTCCTCCGTGCAACATGGATGCGACACGGGATGCGCAAGGTGTTCACGGCACGTTCCGTCTAGCGAAGGAACGCCTCGCCTTTCTTGGCCCGCGCTACGGAGTATTCGACGATCCGGTCGATGACTCGGTCCGGAGTTTTCCACTTCATGACGAGCTTGCCCGGATCCATGCCGTACTCGGCCACAATGTCCCGTAGCTGGTCGAGCGTCAGCGGCTCAAGCTTCGTCCGGAGCGCGTCCTCACCCTCTCGGGCCAGGGAGATAGGGTCGAGAATGGCAGCCGCGCGCCGGTGAGCGGATCGGCCCTTTTCCTCCTTCTCCGGCTTCGGTTCTAGACCAAGGGCAGTTTCAAGCTCCTTGGCGAATTCCGGGTTCCGGTTGGCCTCCTCGATGACCACCTTAATCAAGTCTTGAAGTGTCTTCTTGAGCTTCATCTTCACGCACCCAACTTGGCCAGTATCTCTTTGGTCAGATTCGAGAAGCTCTCGTGTAGCCCCTGATATCCCCACTTCTGCTTGAGTGTGGCGTAGTTCGCATGTTCCCCAGCGGCTGCGATCTGGTTCGCTTGTGGGATCCGCGTCGCGAATACGGGCGGCCAGTTCTTCGGCTCGGCATCGTGGTTCTGCTTGAGCTGCTTGATCATGTTGCCATGCACGTTCGAATTGGCTTGGTACTTCTGGATAACGATGCCGAGGGGCTCGATTGGCTCGGCGATCTCCTCGGCAAATTCACGCACGCGTTTGACGATCTGAGGGATGCCGTACGTAGATAGGATGTCCGGGATCGTCGGGATGATGAAACCCTGTGACATCCGCAGGCCGTTCTGCGTGATCTTGCCGAGGTTCGGTGGGCAATCGACAATGACGACGTCATACTGCTCCACAATGTCCTTCACGGCACGCCACAGGATATCGAAGGGCCTGATCGCGCCGTACTTGCCGACCGGCGTGTTCACCAACTCATCTTGCACGTCGATCAGGTCCAGGCTTGAAGGAAGCAGGTCGATAGATCGCGCAGCCGAAACATCCGAGACGCGCTTCTGCAGCGTTTTCTCGAGGTCGAACTTCTTGCTCGAGGGGTCCAGCGCATCCTTAAATAGCTGAGCGAGCGTGTGACCTGCGTCGTTCAGCTCCCGCCAGCGCTCCTCACCTATCAGCATGGTTGTCGCGTTGGTCTGAGGGTCCAAGTCGATGACGAGAACCTTCTTGCCGAGCTCGCCAGAAAGCGTTTCGGCAAGCGCTACCGTCGTCGTGGTCTTTCCGACGCCGCCTTTCAAATTGATGGTCGAAAACACGTGGGCCATTGGTATCCTCCTTCTCCTGAGCCAAGCACTAACGTGCGAGCGCTTGAACACAGGACCAGAAGCGAGTTCGACGACTGGCTTTGGGAAGTCGGACATGCGGGTTCGCCAATTGGCTACCGCTTGCCGCGTTACCTTGGCCATGTCGGCAATCTCGTTGATGCCGACGAAATCCTCATCCTCAGACACTTTCGGTGATCCTGTGAGCAACGTAAACAAAAAGTGTGTACGTTGCTCACAGGGCGCTTGTCAATCCTTCCGTCAAGCCGCCGCTGTCGCCACCCCATCCAGCCGTACCGCGACGCTGGTGACGCCGTTCCCCGCCACCTCGACCGCCACGCCGATGGGGAACCGCCCGGCCGCCGGTGTGGTCACTTCCTTCGCCGTGTTGTCCCACGCCACGCGCGCGCCGACGGCGAGAACTGCGGCGCTGGCCTTTGGCAGCTGGAACACGCCAGTGGTGGAGAGCTCGACCGGGTCGCCCTCGGCCGAGGAATAGGCGGCGATGCCGAAGATGCTGCCGACGATCAGCGCATCCCCCGAGGCGATTCCGCCCGCGGGCGTGGTGACCCGGACGATGTGGCCGTTCTGGAGGTAGTTCTTCATCTCAGAGCCCTTTCGAGGATTGGATGCGGACGACCGAGATGCGATCGGTCGCCCCTGCAATCTGCCGGTTGAGGTCCGCGAGCGCGGCGGCCAGCTCGCCGTCGCTCGCGTAGGTGACGCGCTTGCCGTCGTATTCGACGGTGCGGACGCCCTGATAGCGCGCAGCCATCAGAGCGTCCCGCCAGGCGGTGAGCTGGGCTAGGCTGGCCATCACGCACCCGCGTTCATGAACCAGCCGCGGTGGTCGATGAAGCCCGCACCGAAGTCCAGGATCACCCGGATTTCGACGCCGTCCACGTCCCAGCCCGACCGGCTTTCCACCTGCGGGCCTTCCGCGCCCGAGAGATAGGCGAATTCCAGCCCGTCAATCTCGCCGGGGTCGGCGGTGACATACCAGCGCGTGGCAGAAGACAGGCGCGGTTCCACCACCAGCGATAGCGAGCCCGAGAAGGGGTTCACATCGGCGGCGGTGGCCGGTGCAATGCTGGCCAGCCACTTTTCGGCGATGGTTTCCAGCGCAGGCGGCACCAGCAGGTTCTTCGGCGTCACGCGGATGGTGCGGTCCTCGATGCCCTTCTGGGTGCGGAGCGCCAGTCGGGCGGCCGACAGCGTCGCGTCGGAGATCACAGCACCCGTGCCCGCCTTGTTGCCGTGATCGGCGTGGAACAGCGTCTTGCCGTCGGACATC
>JAFIEN010000322.1 GCA_020832515.1 Rubellimicrobium sp.
GACATGACCCGATGCCGCCGTCAGCCCCGGCGTTTCGCCTGCCGCACTGCCGCCAGCGCTGCTGCCACCGCTTCTGCGATGCTCATCGCCGAGGTATCGACGATGACCGCCCCCTCCGCCGGCCGCAAGGGCGCCGTCGCCCGCCCCGCATCCCGCGCATCCCGCGCCCGCACCTCGTCCAGCACGGTGTCCCGGTCCGCATCCTGCCCCCGGTCGCACAACTCGCGCCACCGCCGCTCTGCCCGCGCCTCCGCGCTCGCGGTGACATAGAGTTTCACCTCCGCCTCCGGGCAGATCACCGTGCCGATATCGCGCCCGTCCAGCACTGCCCCGCCCGCGCGCCGGGCAAAGGCCCGCTGGAACGAGACCAGGGCATCGCGCACCTCGGGGATCACGGCCACCCGGCTCGCCGCCTCCGCCACGGCCTGGCTGCGCAGGTCCGCATCCTCCAGCGTCGCAGGGTCCAGCCCCCGCGCCGCAGCGACAGCCTCGTCCCCCGCCAGCACCCGCGCGCCCACGGCCCGGTAAAGCAGGCCCGTATCCAGATGCGCCAGCCCGAACTCCGCCGCCACCGCCCGCGCGATGGTCCCCTTGCCCGCCGCCGCCGGCCCGTCGATGGCTACCGTAAAAGCGCCCGTCACATGCCCCTCCCCGCCGTAGGGCGGGGTTCACCCCGCCGCCGGTCCAAGCTCACACCCGCGCGATCCCGGCCCCCAGCCCCGTCATCAACGCCTCGAAGATCGGGAAGGACGTCGCGATCGGGCTGGCGTCATCCACCACCATCGCCGCATTCGTAGCCAGCCCCATCACCAGAAACGACATGGCGATCCGGTGGTCGAGCCGGCTTTCCACCGTGACCCCGCCCGGCACGTCGCCATGACCCCGGCCATGGACGATCCACCAGTCGGGCCCTTCCTCGACCTCGATCCCCGCCGCGCGCAGCCCCTTGGCCATCGCGTCGATCCGGTCGCTTTCCTTGACCCGCAACTCCCTGACGCCGCGCATGACCGTGCGGCCCTTCGCAAAGGCCGCGACCACCGAGAGCACGGGATATTCGTCGATCATGCTGGCCGCGCGTTCGGGCGGGACCTCGATGCCTTGCATGTCGGAGGAAAACCGCGCGCGCAGGTCGGCCATCGGCTCGCCGCCTTCCTCGCGCAGGTTCTCGTAGGACAGGTCGGCCCCCATCTCGACCAGCGTGGTGAAGAGCCCCGCCCGCGTCGGGTTCAGCCCGATATTGGGCACCAGCACGTCAGACCCCTCGGCCAATAGCGCCGCACAGACAGGGAAAGCGGCGGAAGACGGATCGCGCGGCACGGTGATGTCCTGCGGGCGCAGTTCGGGTCGGCCCGTCAGGGTGATGACGCGCCCCTCCGGTCCGTCCTCGATGGCGAGTTCCGCCCCGAAGCCCGCCAACATCCGCTCGGTATGGTCGCGCGTCGCCTCGCGCTCGATCACCACCGTCTGCCCCGGTGCGTTCAGCCCCGCCAGCAGCACTGCCGATTTGACCTGCGCCGACGGCACCGGCACGGCATAGCGCACCGGCACAGGCTCCGCCGCCCCCACCACCGTCATCGGCAGCCGCCCGCCCTGCCGCCCGTGGGCCCGCGCCCCGAACAGGGCCAGAGGATCCGTCACCCGCCCCATCGGGCGCGAGCGCAGCGAGGCATCGCCCGTATAGGTGACCGTGATCGGCGATGTCGCCGCCGCCCCCATGATCAGGCGCACCCCGGTGCCGGAATTGCCGCAGTCGATCACATCCGTCGGCTCCGCGAACCCGCCCACGCCCACGCCATGCACCGACCAGCGGCCGGCCCCGTGATCGGTGACCTCGGCCCCGAAGGCGCGCATCGCGGCGGCGGTGTCCAGCACGTCCTGCCCCTCGAGCAGCCCCTCGATCCGCGTCTCTCCGACCGACAGGGCCCCAAGGATCAGCGACCGGTGCGAGATCGACTTGTCGCCCGGTACATGCGCGGCACCTTTCAGTGCCTCCCCCTTGCGCGAGGTCATCGGAATGGGGGTGCCGTGGCCCGACATGCGTTCGTCCTTCCTGTCCTGATCCTGTCCTGCTCGGGCCCGCTTCTAGCGGGGGGCAAGGGCCGGGTCCATGCCGTCCCCTAGTGCCACCACTGGTCGATGGCGGCGATATCATCATCCGACCAGCCGAAGTGATGCGCGAATTCGTGGATCGTCACATGGGCCACCAGATCGGCGATGGTCACGTCCCCCCTCTCGGCCCATTCGTCAAGGATCGGGCGGCGGAACAGCCAGACCGTGTCCGGGCCATTGGGCACATCCCAGTTCGACTTCTCGGTCAGGGGCACGCCTTCGTAGAGGCCGGTCAACTCGAACGGCTCCATCTCCATTTCTTCCAGGACTTCGTCGGGCGCGAACTCGGCCACCCGCAGCGCGACCTTTTCCGCCTCGCCACGGAAGGCCACGGGCAGGTTGGCGACGGTTTCGCGGGCAAGTTCCTCGATTTCGTCAAGGCTGGGGGCAATCGTGTCCATGGCGCTCATATGGACAAAACCTGCGCGCTGTGAAAGAGGCTCGCGTCTGACGCCCGCCCGCTGCCCGCCGCCGAGGACCTCCGGAGGACCCATGACCATCACCCGCTTCGCCCCCTCGCCCACCGGCTGGATCCATATCGGCAACCTGCGCGCCGCACTCTTCAACTACGCCATCGCGCGCGCCGCCGGCGGGACCTTCATCCTGCGCATCGACGACACCGATCCCGAACGCTCGAAAGAGGAATATGTCGAGGGGATCAAGGCCGACCTGACCTGGCTTGGCCTGACATGGGACAGGATGGAGCGTCAGTCCCTGCGCCTTGACCGCTACGCCGCCGCCAAGGACCGACTGGTCGCCGAGGGCCGCATCTACGAATGTTTCGAGACGCCGGTCGAGCTGGACCTCAAGCGCAAGAAGCAGCTCAACATGGGCCGCCCGCCCGTCTATGACCGCGCGGCCCTGTCGCTGTCCGAGGACGACAAGACCCGCCTGCGCGCCGAGCGCGGATCGCACTGGCGCTTCAAGCTCGATCACGCGCGGATCGAGTGGCAGGACGGGATCATGGGCGAGATCTCGATCGACGCGGCCTCGGTCTCGGACCCGGTGCTGATCAAGAATGACGGCCAGTGGCTTTATACCTTCGCCTCGGTCGTGGACGACACCGAAATGGCCGTGACCGATATCGTGCGCGGCTCTGACCATGTGACGAATACCGCGACGCAGATCCAGATCATCCAGGCGCTTGGCGCGCCCGTCCCCCGCTTTGCGCATCACTCGCTGCTGACCGGGCCGGGGGGCGAGGGGCTGTCCAAGCGCCTTGGCACCCTTTCCCTGCGCGATCTGCGGGGACAGGGGATCGAGCCGATGGCGATCCTGTCGCTGATGGCGCGGCTTGGTTCGTCCGACCCGGTCGAACTGCGCGACAGCGTGGCCGAGGTCGTGGAGGGCTTCCGGCTGGAAAGCTTCGGATCGGCCCCGACCAAATTCGACGCCGCCGACCTTGCGCCGCTGTCCGCCCACGTTCTGGCCGCCAAACCCCTGTCCGAAGTGGCAGGCGACATTCGCGCCGCCGGCGTGCCCGATGCCCTGGCCGAAGCCTTCTGGCAGGTGGTGCGCGGCAACCTTGCCAGCCGCGCCGATCTGGCCCGCTGGTGGCAGATCCTGTCGCAGGGCGGGGTCGGGACGGTGGATGCCGAGGATGCCGAATTCGCCGCGACCGCCCTGTCGCTTCTGCCCGACCCGCCCTACGGCCCCGAGACATGGGCCGCATGGACCGATGCGGTGAAACGGGCCACGGGCCGCAAGGGCCGCGGTCTTTTCATGCCGCTGCGCCGCCTTGTCACCGGGCAGGACACCGGCCCCGAAATGGCCGAGGTGATGGCGCTCATGCAGGTCAGGCCCTCGCTGGCCTGATCAGGCTCAGCAATATTCCGGGATGACCGCGCGGAACCTCTGGCAGATCGGGCCGTAGGACCACCAGACGTCGGTCGAGGCCGACCCCCAGTCGGCGACCACCCACCGGTTGCCCTCACGCAGGAACAGCGCCTCGATATCGCGCGGATCGCCGCCCTCGGGGTCGTAGAGGCCTTGTGCGAAGACGGGCGTCGCGCGGATGTCGATGGCCGCCCCGCCGGGCCGTTGCGCCCGCAGCGTGGCGAAGCCCACGTCGCCCGAGACGCGCAGCTTGTCCACGACGAATTCCACCGGCGCGCCCAGGATGCCTTCGACATTCGGCCGGATCGCATCCATCAGCGCCCGCCGTTCGGCCGAGCCGCGTTCGGGTTCGTGATATCCCTGCGCAATCGCCTGCGCCCCCGTCAGCACAAGGGCCAGCAGTGCCGCAAACCGCACCATCCCTGTCTCCTTCAAAGCCCGAAACCAAAATCGCACGACAATACTCTTGATATCCTGCCCCCCGCCCGCGCCGAATGGCAAGGTGGAATCCTCTGCCCGGCCGAGCCACCGCCGCAAACCGAAACCCCTCGTTCCCGGCCCACATTCCCGGCAATTGGAACGGCCGCGCGCCGCCCGAAAAAAACCCGCCCAAAACCCCCCAACAACCCCCATTTAAAAAACCAACACCCGCCCC
>JAFIEN010000007.1 GCA_020832515.1 Rubellimicrobium sp.
GATGCGCGGGTCGGGTAGGCGGCGGCACCGTAGGGTCGGGGGGGGCGCTGCCCCCCGGGCCTTCGGCCCTCCCCCCGGAGTATTTGAACCAAAGCGAAAGGCAGGGCGGGTTGCCCCTGGCATGGGGGTCAGGCCGGGACGGCCTGCGCCTCGAATGCGGCGGCCATCAGGGTGCGGGTGTAGTCCGATTGCGGCGCGTCGAAGATCGCATCCGCATCGCCCGCTTCGACCACGTCGCCGTTGCGCATCACCATGACCTTGTGCGACATCGCGCGCACGACCTTGAGGTCATGGCTGATGAACAGATAGGCCAGTCCGTATTTCTGCTGCAGGCTGCGCAGGAGCGTCACGATCTGCACCTGCACCGTCATGTCGAGCGCGCTGGTCGGTTCGTCCAGGATGATCAGTCGGGGCCGCAGGACGAGGGCGCGGGCGATGGCGATGCGCTGGCGCTGGCCGCCCGAGAATTCATGCGGGTAGCGATGCATCATCGCGGGATCGAGGCCGACCTCGGTCATGATCTCGGCCACCATGTCTGTCGCATTGCGGCCCTGTTCGACGCCATGAACGCCCAGCCCCTCGGCGATGATCTGCTCGACCGTCATGCGGGGCGAGAGCGAGCCGTAGGGATCCTGGAAGACGATCTGCATGTCGGCCCGGAAAGGGCGCAGCTGGTGCTGGCTCAGCCCCTCGATCGGGCGCCCGAGCAGCCGGATCGCGCCCGTCGATGACGTCAGCCGCAGGATCGCGAGCGCGAGCGTCGTCTTGCCCGAGCCGCTTTCGCCCACGATGCCCAGCGTTTCGCCGGCGCGGACCTGAAGGGTCGCGGAATTGACCGCCTTGATATGGCCGACGGTGCGCTTGAGCAGTCCCTGGTGGATCGGGAACCAGATGCGCAGGGCATCGGTTTCGGCCACCACTTCGGCCCCTGCGGGCACGGGCGCGGGGCGGCCGGTCGATTCGGCGGCGAGAAGCATCCGCGTATAGGGATGCTGCGGATTGGCGAAGATCTCGTCCGTCGGGCCCTGTTCGACGATCTCGCCGTCCTTCATCACGCAAACCCTGTCACTGATGCGGCGCACGATGGTCAGGTCATGGGTGATGAACAGCATGCTCATCCCCTCGGCGGCCTTCAACTCGGCCAGAAGTTCGAGGATCTGCGCCTGGATCGTCACGTCGAGCGCGGTGGTGGGTTCGTCCGCGACCAGAAGCTCGGGACCATTGGCAAGGGCCATGGCGATCATGACGCGCTGGCGCTGGCCGCCAGACAGCTGGTGGGGATAGGAGTTGAGGCGGGTTTCGGGGTCGCGGATGCCAACCTTCGTCAGCAATTCGAGGATGCGTTCGCGCACCGCAGGGCCGCGCAGGCCCTGATGCAATTCGATCGATTCGGCGAGCTGCTTCTGGATCGTGTGCAGCGGGTTGAGCGAGGTCATCGGCTCCTGGAAGATGAAGCTGATGTCATTGCCGCGCACGCGGCGCAGCTCGGCCTCGGAAGCGCCGATCATCTGCTTGCCGTCGTAGCGCACCTCGCCCTCGACGATGGCATTGTCGCCCAGAAGCTGCACGGTCGACAGCGCGGTGACCGACTTGCCCGACCCGCTTTCGCCGACGATGGCCACGGTTTCGCCCTTGTTCACCGTGAAGCTGATGCCGCGCACGGCGTGAACCTCACGCCCGTCCTGGCGGAACCGCACGCGCAGGTCGCGGACGTCCAGAACCGGGGTCATGCGAAGGTCTTTCTGGGGTCGAAGGCGTCGCGCACCCCTTCGAAGATGAACACCAGAAGCGACAGCATGATCGCGAAGGTGAAGAAGGCGGTGAATCCCAGCCACGGCGCGTGCAGGTTGCGCTTGGCCTGCAGCGTCATCTCGCCAAGCGAGGGCGCTGACAACGGCAGGCCGAAGCCCAGGAAATCGAGGCTGGCCAGCGTGCCGATGGCGCCGGTCACGAGGAAGGGCAACAACGTCACGGTCGCGACCATCGCGTTGGGCAGCATGTGGCGGAACATGATCGTCCAGCCCGTCACGCCCAGCGCGCGCGCGGCGCGGACATATTCGAAATTGCGTGCCCGCAGGAATTCGGCCCGTACCACGCCGACAAGGGCCGTCCAGCCGAAGAGGACGGTCAGCAGGACCACCAGCCAGAAACTTCGCTCGAGGATCGCGAAGACGATGATGATCACGTAAAGCGACGGGATGCCGGTCCAGACCTCGATCACGCGCTGGAAGACAAGGTCGGTCTTGCCGCCCAGAAAACCCTGCACCGCCCCTGCGATCACCCCGATGATCGAGGAGCAGGTCACCACGATGATGGCGAAGAAGACCGAGAGCCGGAAACCGTAGATCACCCGGGCCAGCACATCGCGCTTGGTGTCGTCGGTGCCCAGCCAGTTGACCGATGAGGGCGGCGAGGGGGCGGCGCCCGGAATGTCGACGATGGTATTGTAGGAAAACGGGATCGGCGGCCAGAGCATCCAGCCGCGGTAGAACTCGTCATCGATGATCGTGCCCGCGCGTGCCTGCTCGATCAGACCTTCGGGATCGTCGTAACATTCGATCAGCCCGCCGGTTGCGATCAGGCACTGCAGCTCGATGTCGTGATAGCGGGCAGGGGTAGGCAGGTCGCCGCCGAAATCGCGCTCGGAGTAGTACTGAAGGATGGGCATCCTCAGCTCGCCCCGGAAGCTGACGAGGATGGGGCGGTCATTGGCCAGAAATTCGGCGAAGAGCGTGATGCCGAAGAGGATGCTGAAGACCACGAGCGACCAGTGGGCCCGCCGGTTGCGCTTGAAATTGCGCCATCGGCGCTGGTTGAGCGGCGAAAGGCCCATGCGCTAGCCCCGGCTTTCGAAGTCGATGCGCGGGTCGATCATCACATAGGTAATGTCGGTGACGATGCCGATGATCAGCCCCATGAGCGAGAAGGCGAAAAGGGTGCCGAAGATCACCGGATAGTCGCGCTGCAGTGCCGCCTCGAACCCCAGCCGACCAAGGCCGTCCAGCGAAAAGAGCGTCTCGATGATCAGGCTTGATCCGAAGAATACCCCGATGAACAGCGCGGGAAAGCCCGAGATCACGATCAGCATCCCGTTGCGGAAGACATGGCCGTACAGCACCCGGGATTCGGCCAGGCCCTTTGCCTTGGCTGTCATGACGTACTGCTTCTTGATCTCGTCCAGAAAGCTGTTCTTGGTCAGCAGCGTCAGTGTCGCGAAGGACGAGATCGTCATCGCGAAGACCGGCAAGGTGATGTGCCAGAGATAGTCGAGGATCTTGCCGATCAGGCTGAGGTCGGCCCAGTTGTCCGAGGTCAGCCCCCTGAGCGGGAAGATGCGCCAGTAGGATCCGCCCGCGAACAGCACGATCAGCAGGATCGCGAACAGGAAACCGGGGATCGCATAGCCCACGATGATCGCCCCGCTTGTCCAGGTGTCGAAGGGCGAGCCTTCGCGCACCGCCTTTCGGATGCCAAGGGGGATCGAGATCAGATAGGCGATCAGGGTGGACCACAGGCCAAGCGTGATCGACACCGGCATCTTTTCCAGCACCAGATCGATGACCGAGATCGACCGGAACCAGCTGTTGCCGAAATCAAGCCGCATGTAGTTCCACATCATCGTCAGGAACCGTTCAAGCGGCGGCCGGTCGAAGCCGAATTCGCGTTCGAGCTGTTCGATGAATTCCGGCGGCAGACCCCGCGCCCCGATGTAGCGCGAGCTGACGTCCGATGCCTCGAAGGCGATCTGGGCATCGCCGCCACCGCCCGCAAAGCCCTGGAACACGTCGCCGCGGCCCTCCATCTCGGCGATGATCTGCTGGATCGGGCCGCCCGGCACGAACTGCACCAGGACGAAATTCACGATCATGATGCCCAGCAGCGTGGGCAGCACCAGAAGCAGGCGTCGCAGGATATAGGCACCCATGGGTTTGGTGATCCCGCTCTAGCGCCGCAAGGCCCCGGCGGCGCGCAGCTCCTCGGCGCGTTCGGCATTGAACCACCAGAAATCCAGATGGCCCAGCGCATAGGGCGGCAGCGGATCGGGATGTTCGAACATGTCGAAATAGGCCACCCAGAAGTTCGGGTTGTACCAGGTCGGCACAATGAACATCTCGCGCCGCATGATGCGGTCGATGGCGCGCACGCCGGCGGCCATTTCGTCAAAGCTGTCGGCGTCGATCACCATCTCGATGATCCGGTCGACCGCAGGGTGCGAGAAGCTGGCCGGGTTGAACAGATCGCCCAGCCCGTCGCTGCCGAAGCGCTGGCCAAGGCCGATCCCCTCCTCGAGGTTGTTGTTGTAACCGTCAAGGATCATGTCCCAGTCGAAGCTGCGCTCGCGGTTGGTGTATTGCGCGGGATCCACCCGGTTGTAGGTGGCCCGCACGCCCAGGCGCTGAAGATTGTCGATGTAGGGCAGGATGATCCGGTCGAGCGTGGGGTTGTCGGACAGGAACTCGACCGCCAGCACCTCGCCCGCCGCGTTGCGCAACAGGCCGTCGGGTCCGTTGGTCCAGCCCGCCTCTTCCATCAGGGCGACGGCCCGGCGCAGGTTCGTGCGGTCAAGCTGCTGTTCGCCTGACGTATGCGGCATGGTGACCGGCTCGGTCAGGATCTCGGGCTCGATCAGGTCGGCGACCGATTCCAGGATTTCCAGTTCGCGCCCCTCGGGCACGCCGTGGGCGGCCAGCGCGCTGTTCTGCCAGAAGCTTTCGCGCTGTTCGAACAGGCCGAACTGCAGCGCGCGGTTGGTCCATTCGAAGTTGAACATCAGCGCCAGCGCCTCGCGGACGCGGCGGTCCTCGAACTGCGGTTGCAGCAGGTTCATGACAAAGCCGGTCGCGGGCGGAAGGTTGCCGTTGGGCAGCTCGGCCCGGACCACGTGGCCCGCGTTGAGCGCCGGAAAGTCATAGGCCGTGGCCCATTGCAGCGACGAGTTTTCCTGCCGGAAGGTGTATTCGCCAGCCTTGAACGCCTCGAACGCGGCGGTGGCATCGGCGAAATACTCGACCCGGATGACGTCGAAATTGTGCCGGCCCTGATTGATCGGCAGGTCCGCGCCCCAGTAATCGGGGTTGCGCCGGTAGGTGATCGAGCGGTTGATGTCGAAACTGTCCAGCACATAGGGTCCCGAACCGGGCGAAATCTCGAGGCGGCTTTCGTCGAGCCGGGCCCCGGTTTCCTCGTACCAGGCGCGCGACCAGATCGGGGTGCCACCAGCCTGGTTGATGAGGTTCTTGCGCGGCACATCCTCGCCGAAGGTGAACTTGACGGTGTAGTCGTCCAGCGCCTCGACCATGGGGATCAGCGCGCCCACCGCCTGTGCATAGGAGGGCAGACCCTGTTCCAGAAGCAGCATGTGCGAAAAGACCACGTCATGTGCGGTCAGGGGCGTGCCGTCCGAAAACCGCGCCTCGGGGCGCATGTGGAAGATCACCCAGTCCTTGCTTTCGGGATATTCCAGATGTGTGCAGATCAGGCAGTAATCCGCGCTGACCTCGTCGGCGGTGCCGATCATGAGGGATTCGTAGCCGATCGTGGAGAGAGCACCTGCCCGCCCCTCGCGCGAATAGGGGTTGAAGCTGTCGAAGGTGCCCTGCGCCGAGATCGAGATCGTCCCGCCCTTGGGCGCATCAGGGTTGACATAGTCGAGATGGGGGAAATCTGCCGGGTATTTCAGTTCGCCGAAGGTGGAGTAGCCGTGGCTGGTGATCATCACCTCGTCCTGGGCCAGAGCCTGGCCTCCGAGACCCGTGCCCAGGGTGGCGATCATGGCCAGTGCCGCCAGCAGAGGCGATCGCCGACCCGCCCCGGGACGGGGAAGATGGCCTTCGACGCAGGTCGCGGCGGCTGCAGGACGGCGCGGGCTGTTCATGAGGCTCTCCTGTCGGGCGGTTGTGGGGGCGGTACCTTCAAGATGTAGCTAACGGGCGCGGTGTCGAACATTCAAGTTGAGAATGTGTGAACCGGTGGGCAAGGCGCGCGTTCGGCATGCCCGACAGGCGGGTCGCGAAGACGGGTACCCTGCCACGTGGCCATGCCGGAGTGGTCCACCCCGGATCTGGCCGCCCAGTGCCGGACGGGCCGCAGCCGCCCGGCGTGGCAGGCGCCAGTCCTAGTCGTCGAGGCTGTCGAGGAAGGCGATGAGGTTCGCCCGGTCCTGAATGTTGCGCATCCCGTTGTAGCCCATCGAGGTGCCGCGGGCGTAGCCGCTCGGGTTGGCGATGAAAAGGTTGAGGTTTTCCGGCGTCCAGACGTCGGCCGCGTCGGCCAGCGCGCCGGAATAGCCGAAACCCGCCACCGATTGCACATCACGCCCGACCACACCGTGCAGATAGGGGCCGGTGCCGTTCGTGCCCGCCTCGGGCGAATGGCAGGCCTGACAGGCCCGAACGAAAAGCGTCTGCCCCGCAGCGACATCGGCCGAGGCAAGGAACTCGCTGAAATCGGGGGCATCTTCCTCGATCACTTCAGCGCCACCCTCGGCATCGGGCAAGGCGACCACGAAAGCCTGGTGGTCGTCATGGTGCGATCCGCCGCCGTAGATCAGCTCGGCCATCCAGCCACCCAGAAGAAAGACCAAAAGCGCGCCGCAGAGGCCGCCGAGAGCCTTGGTCAGGGTCATTGTGTCGAACATGTCGCGATCCGTTCCCGCCGTTTTCGGTGCCCATCTATGCGCTTCCTGCCCCATACCGCAAGGTATAAGGGCGCGACTTATTGGCCGCTTAAGGTCATGCGGACACAGCAACCAGAGACGCGGGGGATACAGGGATGCCCGACCGGATCGCCTTTCAGGGGGAACCCGGCGCCTATGGCCATCAGGCCTGCCTGGATGCGCGACCGGATCTGGAGCCGTTGCCCTGTGCCACATTCGAGGATGCGATGGCCGCCGTGCGCGAGGGGCGCGCGGAACTTGGCATGATCGGGGTCGAGAATTCGACCTACGGCCGGGTCGCCGATGTGCATCTTCTGCTGCCCGAAAGCGGCCTGCATATCGTCGACGAAGCCTTCGTGCGGGTCCACATCAACCTGCTGGCGCTGCCCGGTGCAGCCCTGACCGATATCCGGCGGGTGCGTGCGATGGGCATCCTTCTGGGTCAGGCGCGGGGGTTTCTGCGCGAGCATGGGCTGGCGACGCTTGCCTGGTCGGACAATGCCGCCGCCGCGCGCGAGGTGGCGCGTCTGGGCGACCCGGCCGAAGCCGCGCTTGCCTCGGAGATCGCGGCCGAGATCAACGGACTTGCCGTTCTTGCCCGGCATGTCGAGGATACGGCCAACAACACCACGCGCTTTCTGATCATGGCGCGCGAGCCCGATCACCGGCGGCGCGGCGACTACGGGATGATGACCAGCTTCATCTTCCGGGTCCGCAACATTCCGGCCGCTCTCTACAAGGCGCTTGGCGGCTTCGCGACCAATGGCGTCAACATGACCAAACTGGAAAGCTACATGGTCGGCGGTCGCTTCACCGCCACCCAGTTCTATGCCGAAATCGAGGGCCATCCCGAGGACAGCAGCGTCCAGCTTGCGCTGGAAGAGCTGGACTATTTCACCGACATGGTCCGGCTTCTGGGGGTCTATCCGGCCGCGCGGCGGCGGCACGAGGAGCAGCACGCCTCAACCTGAACGGGCAGTGCCGTAGGTGGTCTCGACATCCTTGCCGAAGCGGGTCATCCGGTCGGCCAGGCGCTGGGCCAGCGTTGCGCGGGCCAGTTTCAGCGATTGCAGCAGTAGCCGCGCCGTCATCGTCGTCGCCGCCATCTCGACCGCCAACGCCACGCGGGTCTGTCCGGGCGAAAGGGCGACAAGCTCTACCACCAGCACGCTGTCGATGCCGCCGACCTGAGAGGTGACGACGAAGCCGGCCGGACGGTCGAACTCGGTCACGACCGAGGTCATCTCGCGATCGCGGCCACGGTAGTTGAAGCGCGCCTTCCAGGTCATGCCCACATCGACCGGGCCAGGCTGGTCAAGACGTTCCACCTGCGCGCCCTTGCGCATCGCCTGTCGGCTGAGGCCGTCGAAATCGGTGATCTGGGCGAAGACGAAATCCGCGGGCGCCCCGACGTCCATGGTGTGCACCAGTCTCATCGCTCGGATCCTTCGGTCGGGGTGGCCCGTTCCGGCATCTCCAACGGCCGGGGGGGCGGCAGGCTGGCGTCGGGCGCATCCGGGCCGATCCGGCCGTCGAGCCAGTTTCGCAGCAGAAAATGGGCGATTGCGCCTTCGCGGGCGGGCTTCACCTCGGCATCCTCGCCGGCGAAGATCCGGGCAAGGCGATCCCGCCCGATCCAGAGCGCATGTTCAAGTTCCGCCGGATCGACCGTGATCGCGGTCGAAAGCGCCTCGCCCCTGCAACCCAGCATCAGCGAGGCCGGAAAGGGCCAGGGCTGGCTGGCCAGATATTCGACCCGGCCCACGCGGATGCCCGCCTCTTCGAAGACCTCGCGGCGGACGGCGGCCTCGATCACCTCACCGGGTTCGATGAACCCCGCGAGCAGTGAATACATCCCCTCGGGCCAGCCGGGCGAACGGCCCAGAAGCACCCGGTCACCATCGGTGACCAGCATGATCACCACCGGATCGGTCCGGGGAAAGTGATGCGCCCCGCAGGCCGGGCAGGTCCGTTGCCAGCCCGCCTGCGCCATGTCGCTCGGGGCACCGCAGCGGGCGCAGAAGCGGTGCGTCTCGTGCCAGCCCAGCACGGCCTTGGCGGTCGCGGCGAGTTCGGCATCGCGGGGCGAAAGCAGGGTCATGACCGCGCGAAGCTCGGCGAAATGGTGCGCCGGCAAGAGCGGATGCAGCTGCTGCGACGGATCGAGGAACGTCCCGAGCGTCGAGAAATCCATGTCGTCGGGGTTCCAGCCCGCCAGATCGCGGACCCAGACGCCTTCACCCCCTTCGCGGCCCAGAAGGACCGCCTCGTCGCTTGCCTCGGCAAGCACCGGATGATCGAGCGGCAACCGCGCAAGCCTGCCGCCGCTGCCGTTTCCGGCAAGCAGGAGGGGCTTGCCGCGCCACATCAGCAGGGTACGCGCGCCGGGCCGTGCGGCCAGCGCAGCGACCCCGGCAGGATCGGCGCGCAGATCCGACGCCCGGTCGAGGGCCGAGCCCCCGAATGTGACTGTCTCGGCGTTTTCCATCGCTCTCTCGTTGCATTTCCGTGCGGGGGAGGCAATTACCCCCAACGTTGCCCCGCGAAAGATGCCGGGCCCTGCGCGAATTGGATGACGGCTTGGCATCGGTGCAAGACCCGCACAAGACCACGATGGGCAGGTTGCGGATCCTCGCGACGACCGATCTGCATATGCATCTGATGCCGCATGACTATTTCACGGACACGCGGGATGATTCCGTTGGCCTTGTGCGGACCGCATCGCTGATCGAGCGCCTGCGCGCCGAGGCCCCCGGTGCGGTTGTGCTGGTCGACAATGGCGATTTCCTGCAGGGCAATCCGCTGGCCGACTGGATGGCCGAGCCCGACAGCCTGTCCAGCCGTGTGCATCCGATGATCGCGGCGATGAACCGGCTGGGATATGATGCCGGCACGCTGGGCAACCACGAGTTCAACTACGGGCTTGAGTTCCTGCGCCAGGTCCTTTCGCAAGCGCGGTTTCCGGTGGTCTCGGCCAATCTTGCGCTGAGAGATCCTGCCGCCGGTCCGCTGGTGCCGCCCTTTGCCGTGCTGCCCCGGATGATCGCCTGCTCCGACGGGCAGGTGCTGCCCCTGCGCATCGGCCTGCTGGGTGTTGCCCCGCCCCAGGTCACCCGCTGGGATGCGGTGGTCCTCGGGGACAGGGTGGTTGCGACGGATATCGTCAAGGCAGCACGCCTTGCCCTGCCCCGTCTGCGTGCGGCGGGGGCCGATCTGGTGGTGGCGCTCTGCCATTCCGGGATCGGGCCCGAGCATCACGCCGAGGGGATGGAGAATGCCGCCGTCCCGCTTGCGGCGCTGGACGGGATCGACGCGATCGTGACGGGCCATGTGCACGGGGTCTTTCCCGGCGATGGCTTTGCCGCGTCGGATGCCGTCGATCCGCGGCGCGGGCGGCTGCATGGCAAGCCCGCGGTGATGGCGGGGTTCTTCGGATCGCATCTGGGCCGGATCGATCTGACGCTTGCGGTCGATGGTGCGGGATGGCGGGTTGCCGGGGCCGATGTGGGCGTCCATCCGGTGGCCGCGCGCCGCGACGGCGGCACCGCGCGACCGCTGGTCAGGATACATCGACCGCTGGCACGGTCCGCCGTGCCGCTGCACCGGGCGATCCGCGACAGGATCCGCGCGCCGATCGGGGAAACGGCGCTGCCGCTGCACAGCTATTTCGCGATGGTGGCCCCCGACCGGGCGCTGCAGGTCGTGTCGGATGCCCAGAAGGCCTTCGCGCGCAGGATTTTGGCAGGCCGGCCCGAGGCCGGGTTGCCGCTTGTTTCGGCCGTGGCTCCGTTTCGCTTCGGCGGGCAGGGGGGGCCGGGGAACTACATCGACATTCCTGCAGGCAGGCTGGCCATGCGCCATGCCTCGGAGCTTTATCCCTATCCCAATTCGGTCTGCATCCTCGCCCTGCCCGGCCGCGCGATCGGCGACTGGCTTGAACGCAGTGCGGCGGCCTTTTGCCGGATCGAGCAGGGGCAATGCGATCAGCCGCTGCTGACACCCGGTTTCCCGCCCTATCTGTTCGATGTCCTCGATGGCGTGACCTGCACGTTCGATCTGACCCGACCCGCCGCCAGCACACCGGCGGGCGAGTCCGTTCCCGGCGGCGGCGGCCGGGTGCGCGATCTGCGGCTGGGGGGCCGTCCGCTCGACCCTGACAGGGCGGTTCTGGTCGTCACCAACAGCTATCGTGCAGGCGGGGGCGGCGGGTTCGAGGCGGCCCTGCAGGGCGAGAGCCTGCATGAAGACACAAGGACGGTGCGCGATCTGGTGCTGGACCATGTCGCCGCTTCGGGCCGGCTGGCACCGGATGCGCCTGCGCACTGGCGCTTTGCGCCGCTGCCGGGAACCGGCGCCTGGTTCGACACCGGGCCCGGCGCACTGGCCCACGAGGCGCCCGCCGGTATCGCGCCGTCGGGCCCGGCAAGGGGCGGCTTTCATCGCTTCACGCTGCGGTTCGCGGGCGGAGCAGAGGACGAACGGGGACCGAATGACCGCCTATGACGCCGTGATCTTCGATCTGGACGGAACCCTGATCGACACCGAGGCCCTGTGCAACGAAACCGGGGTCGACGCCTGCCGCAACCTCGGGCTCGATGTTGGTCTGGCCTTTTTCGAGACACTGGCCGGGATCCATGACGCCGAGCGCGTGCGACTGATCAGCGGCCATGTCGGGCAGGCGCTCGATTTCGAAGTCTTCTTTGCCGAATGGGACCGGCTCTGCAGCTTGCGTTTCCGCGACGGCGTGCCGCTGAAGCCGGGGGTCGAGGAACTTCTGCAAGCTATCGCCGGGCAGGGCCTGCCGATGGCCGTAGCCACCTCGAGCCGGCGGGGGCCGGCGACGGAGAAGATCGTGGCTGCGGGGCTTGCCGCGCATTTTGCCCATGTCGTGACCTATGACGATGTGACGGCGGCAAAACCTGCGCCCGAGCCCTATCTGCTGGCGGCGGCGCGTCTGGGGGCGACGCCCGTGCGGTGTGTGGCCTTCGAGGATTCCGAAACGGGTGCGGCCTCGGCCCATGCGGCGGGGCTGACGGTGGTGCAGGTGCCCGATCTGCATGCCGCCACGGGGCGGTTTGCCCATCACGTCGCGCCGACGCTGCTTGAGGGTGCGCGCGCAGTCGGGCTTCTGTCCGCCAACGGGGGCGCGTGACGCCGGGGCAGGGATGCGGAAATTTGGCCAAATTTCCGCACCGCCCGGCCGGGCCGGGCGGGCCCGAATTTTGCAAATTCAGGGGCTCTGCAGCCCGTGGCGGGCGCGGAAGCGGGGGATCTCGGCCCCGGTCGGGGCCACGCCCGAAAAGGTCTGGATGTAGAGCGGCATACGCTGGATCCTGAGTTCCGCAGGTTCCTGCACCATCATCGCGATATAGCCGATCTGGGTGTAATAGACCGTCAGTGCCCGCACCTCGGCCAGATCGGGCGGCTGGCCGAAGCGGGCGAAGATCGCCGTGATCGCGGCAATCCGGGCGCGGTCGTTCTGCTCGAGCAGGTCGCGCAGGGCGGCGTCGCCCAGAGCCCAGTTGCGCACCGCCACGTCAAGGCCTGCGTCGAACAGATCAGAGCTCAGCCAGCAGTCGAAGAGATTGAACAGCGCCTCGGACAGGCTGTCGGCATAGGCCTCGCAGCGGGCGATCAGGTTGGTGGTGTTCTTCTTCTGCCAGCGCTCGACGAGGGCGGCCAGAAGATCGTCGCGGCTGTCGAAATGGCCGTAGAAGCTGGTGCGCGACAGTCCCATCCGCTCGGCCAGAAGGCCCGGGCGGACCTGATCCACCCCGGCCTCGACCAGCAGCGCATGGGCCGCCTCGAGCCAGTGTTCGGGCGATCCCCGCACCGCCTGCTGCCGTTCCGCCGCCTGTCCCATCGGCCCCGGATAGCAGGGCGAGGGGCGTCGTTCAACCAAGCCGGAGCCATCCTGTGACGCCTGCGTCGGAAATCTTGACACATGTGTCATTTTCGGCTGCACTACGGCTTGTCCGTCAGCCGGGAGCCAGCCTCATGAGCGATGTCACCGAAGCCGCCCCCCGCCGGACCCGGGCGGCGCGGCGACCTGCCCGCAGCGCAGCACCCGGTCAGAACCCGACGCTGGAATGCGCCTATATCACCCGCCGCATCCCGACCTATGACCTTGTGGGCGAAGAGGCGCTGGAGCGGATCGAGGCGACAGCCGACCGGATCCTTGCCGAAATCGGGATCGAGTTCCGCGAGGATCCCGAGACGGTCGAGCTGTTCCGCCGCGCGGGCGGCGAGGTGCGCCCCGTGTCCGAGAACGCCTGGAACATCCGCTTCGCGCCCGGCCTGATCCGCAGCCTCTGCGCCACGGCGCCCGCGCGGTTCACGCAGCAGGCCCGCAACCCCGCCCGCAATGTCGAGGTCGGGGGCGATGCGATGGTCTTTGCGCCGTCCTACGGCAGCCCCTTCATCATGGAGACTGACGGCAACCGCCGCTATGCGACGCTGGAAGACTTCCAGAACCTGATCAAGCTGGGCCAGTCCTCGCCCTGGTTGCATCATTCGGGCGGGACGATCTGCGAGCCGACGGATGTGCCGGTCAACAAGCGGCATCTGGACATGGTTCATGCGCATATGCGCTATTCCGATCGGGCGTTCCTCGGCTCGATCACGGCACCCGAACGGGCCGCCGACAGTATCGAGATGTGCCGGATCCTGTTCGGGCCGGAGGTGGTTGACGCGCATTGCGTGATCATGGGCAATTTCAACTCGACCTCGCCGCTGGTCTGGGACGGGGTGAGCACGCGGGGCATCCGCATCTATGCAGCGGCAGGGCAGGGGTCGATCCACCTGCCCTTTCTTCTGGGTGGTGCTGTCAGCCCGGTGACGATGGCGGGCGCGCTGGCGCAATCGCTGGCGGAATCCATGGTGGGCGTGGCGCTGACCCAGCTGGTCCGGCCCGGGGCGCCTGCGCTGATCGCGACCTTCCTGTCGTCGCTGTCGCTTCGGTCGGGCTCGCCCACGTTCGGCACGCCGGAACCGGCGCTGGGGTCGTTGGTGATGGGGCAGCTGGCGCGGCGGCTGAACCTGCCGCTCAGGTGTTCGGGCAATTTCTCGACCTCGAAACTGCCCGATGCGCAGGCGATGACGCAGAGCATGATGTCGATGATGGCGGCTGTGCAGTGCGGGGCGAATTACATCCTGCATTCGGCGGGGTTTCTCGACGGCCTCCTGTCGATGTCCTACGAGAAATTCGTGCTGGATTGCGACCTTTGCGGGGCGTTGCATGCCTATCTGAAGGGGCTGGACATGAGCGAGGAGGCGCTGGGCTTCGAGGCCCTGGCCGAAGGGGGGCCGGGGGCGCATATGTTCGGCACCGCCCATACGCTTAGGCATTACGAGACGGCCTATTGGGACTCGGGGATGGACGATTACCAGACCTGGGAGGCCTGGAACGAACAGGGGCGCGAGGATGCGATCGGGCGCGCCGAGCGGCGGTGGAAGGCGATGCTGGCCGCCTATGAGCCACCGCCCATGGACGAGGGCGTGGACGAGGCTTTGTGTGACTTCGTGGCGCGGCGCAAGCGCGAGATGGCGGACCTGTGGTATTGAGGCGGGCCGGGCTGGGGGGCTCTGCCCCCCGCCTTCGGCTCCCCCCGGGATATTTGTGAACAAAAGAAGCGAGTGGGCGGGATGAGCTTTCCACATATGTTCGAGCCCCTGCGGCTGCGTCACAGGGTGTTGCGCAACCGGGTGGTGTTCGGGGCGCATACGGCGAACATGTCCGAAGGCGGGCTGCCTGGGGCGCAGCATATCGGCTATTATCGCGAGCGGGCGATCGGGGGGGCTGCGATGATCGTGGTCGAGCCGATGCCGGTGCATGGCTCGGCCGTGCTGACGCGGGGCAATTTCCGCCATTCCGACGATGCGGTGGTGCCGGCGTTCCGCAAGCTGACCGAGGCGGTCAAGGCGGAAGGGGCGGTGATCCTGCAGCAGTTGTACCACGTGGGGCAGCACGGGGATCAGGACAATTCCTGGCATCCGAACTGGTCGCCCTCGGGCGGGCCGTCCTGGCATGACAGCGACGCGAGCCATGCGATGACCGAGGCCGAGATCGAGGAGGTGCTGGAGGGCTATGTGGCGGCAGCGATCCGCTGTCGCGAGGCCGGGTTCGACGGGGTGGAGTTCTGGGCCGCCTATCACGCGCTGCCCGACCAGTTCTGGACGCCGTTTTCCAACCGGCGCGAGGATCGCTGGGGTGGGTCGCTCGAGAACCGGACGCGGTTTTCGCGGCAAGCGATGCACCGGATCCGGGCGGCCTGTGGCGATGATTTCATCATCGGGCTGGCGGTGAATGACGAACCCGATGTTCCGGCCGCGCTGGGGCGCGAGGCGCTGGCCGAGGTCATTGCGCTCCATGATGCCGAGGGGGCGATGGATTACGTCACCTGCGGGTCGGGGAGCTATTTCGATTTCTACAAGCTGATGCCGACCTTCCTTTATCCCGAAAAGCTGGGGGCCGATCTGGCCGCGCATCTGAAGGGCGTGGTGAAGAATGCGGTGGTGACGGCCGAGAGCCATATCCGCACGCCCGAGAATGCCGAGGAGGTGCTGCGGCAGGGGCAAGCCGATCTGGTGAGCATCGTGCGCGGCCAGATCGCCGATCCGCATCTGGTGGAGAAGGCGCGGGCGGGGCGGGCCGGGGATGTGCGGGGGTGTATTTCCTGCAACCAGATGTGCTGGGGGCGGCGGAGCCGGGATTACTGGATTTCCTGCCTGATCAACCCTTCGGCGGGGCGGGAATGGGAATGGGGCGGGGATCGCTTCGTGCCCGGTCCGGGTGGGCGGGTGCTGGTCGTGGGGGGTGGCCCCGCGGGGCTGGAGGCGGCGCGGGCCGCGGCCGAGCGGGGGTTTGACGTGACATTGGCCGAGGCGGGGCCGGCGTTGGGGGGGCAGTTCCGGCTGGCGGGGCTGCAGCCGCGCCGCGCGCAGATCACCGATCTTCTGGGCGGGTCCGAGCGGCAGCTGGCGCGGCTGGGGGTCGAGGTGCGGCTGAACGCCTATCTGGAGGCCGACGAGATTGCCGGGATCGGCGCGGAACTTGTGGCGCTGGCGACGGGATCGCTGCCCGATCCGGACGGGTTCCAGCGCGCGATGACGCATCTGGAGCGGCTGCCGGGGATCGAGGCGGGGCGGGTCTGGTCGCCCGAGGATGTGCTGGGGCGGGTCGCGCGCCCTGGCCGCCGGGTGGTCGTGCTGGACGAGGGGGGCAACTGGCGGGGCGCGGGCACGGCCTGGTGGCTGGCCGAGGCGGGGCATGAGGTGACGGTGGTCACGCCCGATCCGCTGGTCGGCAAGGAGCTGCAGCGCAGCGCCGCCGATTTCCCGCTGCGCAAGCGCATGGCGGCGCTGGGTGCGCGGTTCGTGACCGAAAGCGCGATCGCAGCCTGGCGGGGGAACGGGGGCGGGGCCGAGGTGCTGGACCTGCTGACGGGCGAGGTCGAGGTGATCCCGGCGGATGATCTGGTGATGTCGACGGCCAACAGGGCGGATACGGAGCTGCCGGGCGCGCTGGCGGCACTTGGGGTGGGGTTCACCCAGCTTGGCGATGCCGCAGCCCCCCGAATGGCGGCGCAGGCGTTTCATGACGGGCGGAAATGGGCGCTCTCTCTCTGATCCAGCGCCGGGGCGGAACCTGGTTCCGTGTCAGGTCCTGCCGGTCCCGGTGGCCGACCCCTGCCTTGTGCCTGCAGGAGCAACCGGTTCCGCTTCGGCCTGGGTGCCCGGCAACCGAGGCGACCGGCCAGGGTTGGCACCCGCCATCATCATCGCGAAGGGGCCATGGACCCGCGCGCGGCCTGACGGGCCGGTCCGGGGCATGGCCGTCGGGCACTGAGCATCGGGATGTGGGGGGAGCATGCGGCGGCATGGGGGATTGCCAGAGGCCGCGCGCGGCGACGGCGCCGATCGTGAGTTGACGGGTCAAGTCCGGTGCGGCCCTCCATCAGCGCACTTGCCCAGACACAGGGCACGGCCCCGGTCCGGCACGATGTCGCCGATCTGCTGTATGAATTGCCGTTCGCAGCGCAACAAGACCGCGATCTGAGGCAACCGGCCCCGGATCAGCTGCTCGGGCGGAATGAAGGATCGCGCAAGGTTGTGATGCAGCGGCGCGGAGGACCGCCCGCCTTCAACGGACGGAGCCAGACGGCTGTCGGACATGTCTCGTCTGCCATTCGCTTTGGTCGAGTTACCCCTGCGGGCAGAGCCCCCGGTGACCGGACCTCTTGCAGAGCGACGGGATTGTCTGGTCCGGGCGCCGGGTCGGACTGGCCGGCCCCGACCCGGGTTGCACCTTTTCAGGCATCACCTGCATCTGCCTCGCGCGCAAGAAGGGCGGCAAGGCCCGAACGATAGTCCGGATGGAGAAGCTGCACGCCAAGTTCGCTCTTGATCAGGTCATTCCTCACCTTTTTGCTTTCGGCATAGAAGCTGCGGGCCATCGGCGTCATTTCGGCGGTGGCGAAATCCTCGGCCGGAGGGACTGGCAGCCCGAGGAGTTCGGCGGCATGCGCGATCACGTCTTCGGGCGGGGCCGGGTCGTCGTCGCAGAGATTGTAGATCGCGCCGGGGCGGGGCCGCGCAATGGAGGCGGCAAGGACCTGGGCAATGTCGTCGACATGGATGCGGCTGAAGACCTGGCCGGGCTTGACGATCCGCCGCGCACTTCCCTCGCGCACCTTCGCGAAGGGGCCGCGGCCGGGGCCGTAGATGCCCGCAAGCCGGAAGATGTGGAGCGGCAGGCCGGGGATCGCCTGCCACGCCGCCTCGGCCGCAACGCGGGCGCGGCCGCGTGCGGTCGTGGGCGCAAGCGGCGCAGTTTCATCCACCCAGTCGCCGCCGCGATCGCCGTAGACACCGGTTGTCGAGAGATAGCCGACCCAGTCGAAACGCTCGGCCCGGGCCGCGATATCGCACCAGAGCAGGTTGAGGACGGGGTCACCCATCGCATCGGGTGCGGCCGAGATCAGCAGGTGGCTGGCGGCATCCAGGGCCGGCGTCATGTCCGAGCCGGGCCAGACCAGGGGATGGATACCTTCGTCGTAGAGAGCGCGGGCCTTGTCGTGGCTGCGGGTGGTGCCGATCACGCGCCAGCCCTGCGGCAGGAGAAGGCGCGCAAGGGCGCCCGCCGAGAAGCCGTGGCCGAAAGACAGAAGGGTGCCGCTCATGAAGATAGGGGATGGGCAATGGCGGCCGTGTCTGCAAGGGCCGTTGCGCAGGGAAATGTGTAAAATTCTCGGGAATGCGCCCAAGGCCGGGGTGGGAGGTTTCGCGCGCATTGTCTTCGGCTGCCCGGCGCGGTGCCCCTCGACCTGTGGACATGGACGGGGCTTGCGCAGAATGCCTGAGTCGGAACAGATGGCGTATGGAACATCATATCTTGCAGAGTTGGGCTGAAAGTGCCCCCGGTCTTGTCGCCGTGGCGGCAGGCCGTGCCGCGGCGGATACGGTCATCCGCGGCGGCCGTCTGGTGAACGTCCAGAGCCGTGAGGTGCTGGACGGCTGGCAAGTTGCCATTGCAGCGGGGCGCTTCGCCTATGTCGGTCCCGACGCGTCGCATTGCATCGGGCCCGACACGCAGGTGATCGAGGCCGAGGGGCGCTACCTGATCCCGGGCCTCTGCGACGGCCACATGCATATCGAATCAGGCATGCTGACGCCCGCCGAATTCGCCGCAGCCGTGATCCCGCATGGCACCACGACCATGTTCACCGACCCGCACGAGATTGCCAATGTGCTGGGGCTGGAGGGCGTGCGGATGATGCATGACGAGGCGATGATGCAGCCCGTCAACATCTTTACCCAGATGCCCTCCTGCGCGCCGTCCGCCCCGGGGCTCGAGACGACGGGCTACGAGATCGGCCCCGCGGATGTGGCCGAGGCGATGACATGGCCCGGCATCATCGGCCTGGGCGAGATGATGAACTATCCCGGCGTGATCAACGGCGATCCGCAGATGCTGGCCGAGATGGCCGAGGCGATGCGGGCGGGCAAGACGGTGGGTGGGCATTATGCGTCCCCTGACCGGGGCATCCCGTTTCACGCCTATGTCGCGGGCGGTCCGGCGGATGATCACGAAGGCACCGCCGAGGCCGATGCGATTGCCCGCGCGCGGCAGGGGATGCGGTCGATGCTGCGGCTGGGCTCTGCCTGGTACGATGTGGAAAGCCAGATCACGGCGATTACGGAAAAGGGTCTGGATCCGCGCAATTTCATCCTGTGCACAGATGATTGCCATTCGGGCACGCTGGTGAACGAGGGCCACATGAACCGCGTGGTGCGCCACGCCATCGCCTGCGGTTGCGATCCGCTGGTGGCCTTGCAGATGGCCACGGTGAACACCGCGACTCACTTCGGGCTGGAGCGCGAGCTTGGGTCGATCGCGCCGGGTCGGCGGGCGGATGTGATCCTGACCTCGGATCTTGTGGCGTTGCCGATCGAGGTGGTGATCGCGCGCGGGCGGGTGGTGGCGCGGGATGGGCAGATCACGGTCGCCTGCCCGCATTACGACTGGCCCGAGACTGCGCGGCAGACCGTGCGGCTGGGCAAGGTGATCGCCCCCGAGGATTTCGCCATTCCCGCGCCCGAAGGCGCCAATGCGGTCCGCGCCCGCGTGATCGGCGTGGTCGAGAATCAGGCCCCGACAAAGGCGCTGAGCTTTGAACTGCCCGTGACCGAAGGCCGGGTGCAGGCCACCGGAGAGGTCTGCCAGATCGCGCTTGTCGAACGGCACCGGGCGACGGGCAAGGTGGTGAACGGCTTTGTGTCGGGCTTCGGCTATACGGGCGAAATGGCCATCGCCTCGACCGTGGCGCATGACAGCCACCACATGATCGTCGTGGGCACATCCGCCGCAATGATGGCGGCCGCCGCGAACCGGTTGGGCGAGGTGGGGGGCGGGGTCACCGTCTGGAAGGACGGGGCCGAGATCGCGCTGGTCGAACTGCCCATCGCGGGCCTGATGTCCGACAGCCCGGCGGCCGAGGTGGCGGCGAAGGCGCAGGGCATCGTGGCGGCGATGGAGGCCTGCGGCTGCACGCTCAACAACGCCTATATGCAGCATTCCCTTCTGGCGCTGGTCGTCATACCCGAGTTGCGCATCTCTGACATGGGTCTGGTCGACGTGACCCGGTTCGAGGTGACGGACCTTTTCGAGGATAATGCATGAACGCCCCCGACCCGCCACCCGAGATGCTGACGCCCGCATTGCCTGCCCCAGAGGAGTTCCGCGATCCCCGCGCGGCCGTGCAGAGGCTGTGCGAGCTCTACGATGCCTCGGTCCGCTTCCTGACCGATCAGTTCAGCCGCACATTGCGCAATGGCCCGCCGGGCAGGCGGGTCCGGGCCTTTTATCCCGAGGTCAGGCTTGTCACCTCGAGCTTCGGGATCATCGACAGCCGCCTCTCGTTCGGCTATCTGGCCCAGCCCGGCAGCTATGCGACGACGATCACGAGGCCCGACCTGTTCGGCAATTACCTCGAACAGCAGATCGGCCTTCTGATCCAGAACCACGGTGTGCCGGTCACGATCGGTTGTTCGGACACGCCGATGCCGGTGCATTTCGCCGTGGCCAATGATGCCGCCGTCACCGTGCCACAGGACGGGGCGATGGATTTCACGCTGCGCGACGTATTCGACGTGCCCGATCTGGCCACCACGCATGACGATATCGTCAATGGCGTGGGCTTTCGTTATCCCGACGGCGCAATGCCTCTGGCCGCCTTCACCGCCCAGCGGATCGACTATTCGCTGGCGCGGCTGGCGCATTACACGGCGACGGCGGCGGACCATTTCCAGAACCATGTCCTGTTCACCAACTACCAGTTCTACGTCGAGGAATTCGAGGCCTACGCCCGCCATGTCCTTGCCGATCCTGACAGCGGCTACACCGCCTTCGTCGGCCCCGGCAACCGGGAGATCACCGCCCCCGACGAGGCGCTGCCCGTTCCCGCGAAACTGCCGCAGATGCCGAGCTATCACCTCAAGCGCGCGGACGGGCAGGGGATCACGCTGGTCAATATCGGCGTTGGCCCGTCGAACGCCAAGACCGCGACCGACCATATCGCCGTGCTGCGGCCCCATGCGTGGCTGATGGTGGGCCATTGCGCGGGGCTGCGCAATTCGCAGCGGCTGGGGGATTTCGTGCTGGCCCATGCTTACTTGCGCGAAGACAATGTCCTTGATGCGGACCTGCCCGTCTGGGTGCCGATCCCCGCGCTGGCCGAGATCCAGATCGCCTTGCAGGACGCCGTGGCGCAGGTGACCGAGCTTGAGGGATACGAGCTCAAGCGGATCATGCGCACGGGCACGGTCGCCACGATCGACAACCGCAACTGGGAACTGCGCGACCAGTCCGGCCCGGTCCAGCGCCTGAGCCAGAGCCGGGCGGTGGCGCTTGACATGGAAAGCGCCACCATCGCGGCCAACGGGTTCCGCTTCCGGGTGCCCTATGGGACGCTGCTTTGCGTTTCGGACAAGCCGCTGCATGGCGAGCTGAAGTTGCCGGGCATGGCGTCGGATTTCTACAAGACGCAAGTCGGCCGTCACCTGATGATCGGTATCCGCGCGATGGAGCGTTTGCGCGAGATGCCGCTCGAGCGCATCCATTCGCGCAAGCTGCGGAGTTTCGAGGAAACCGCCTTCCTATAGGCTCAGCTCTGCGGCCAGTCTTTCATCATGGTCAAGCGCGGCGGCCGTCGAGTCGCGGTTGCCACAGCGCCTGACCCAGTCCCGGATTGCGGGATCGTCGGGCACCGCGTCGGTGAACCAATGGTAGGGCGATGCCATCAGAAGGTCGGCTGCCGTGTAGTTTTCGCCCATCAACCAGGGTGCCTTGCCCAGCGCCGTCGAAAGGCGTGCGGTCAGTTCGGGTATGCCGCGAAACGTGACGTGCAAAACCGGATGGTCGAGGCCCGCATGGGCATGGATCAGGACCGGCTCGACCACGGATCCGTAATAGAACAGCCACGAAAGATAACGACCCCGCTGCGGATGTCCCGGGGGCACGCCAAGGCCGGCTTCCGGGAAGAGGTCGGTCAGGTAAAGCATGATGGCCGCGGATTCCCAGATATGCACCCCGTCATGGTCAAGAAGCGGCACCTTGCCCTCTGGATGCGGGTTGGCGAGATCACGTCCGCCCGATCCGTCGACGCGGGGAATGCTGACGTTGCGGATCTCGACCCGGTCGAGTGCCTTCATCGCATGAAGCAGGTCGAGGATGCGGGTCGAACGGGACCGGGGAGAGTGGAAAAGCGTAAGCATGGTGCAGTTCCTGACTGGTGGTTGCCTGTTGCGTCGTGACCTCACTATAGTCGATCTATCCTGACAGTTTCCGTCAGCAGGATCATGCCCCGCTCCGATCGCCTTTTTCGCCTCTTGCATCTGCTTCGGTCCCTGCCCGCCCCGGTGACGGCCATGCGGCTGGCCGACGAGACGGAGGTATCGGTCCGGGCGATCTACCGCGACATTGCCGCCCTTCGCGCTGCCGGGGCACGGATCGAAGGCGCGGCGGGATATGGTTACGTGCTGACCGAGGATCCGGCCCTGCCGCCGCAGAGCTTTGTCCGGATCGAGATCGAGGCGCTGATGTTCGGGCTTGCCGAGGCAGGCAACTCGGGCGATGCGCAGATCGCCGAAGCGGCCGGAACGGCGCTGGCCAAGATCCTTGCCACCCTGCCCGAACGCCAGCAGCGCGAGGCGGCCCATGCCGTGCATTACGTGCACAGGCACGACCGGCGCGACGTGCCGGCGCGTGATCTTGCCATGATCCGGGAGGCCTGCTGGGAAGAGCGCGTGCTGGTCATGGACTATCGCTCGGAGCAGGGCGAACGGACCCGGCGCGAGGTCTGGCCCTTGATGCTTGCCTACGGAGCCCAGCGGGTCAACCTGCTGGCCTGGTGCAGGTTGCGGCAGGACTGGCGGCAGTTCCGGCTGGACCGGATCGAGGCCGCAGACCCCACGGGCGAAAGCTTCAGGCCCCGCCGTGCGGGGTTGATCAAGGCTTATGTCGCAAGGCTCATCTCGCAGAACCAAGGTCGCGAGACCGGTCGTTCCGGTGCCATTCGGTGACGAAATTCCGCCAAAACGGCTTTCCGGGACGGAAAACGTCGAAATTGCTCTTGCAAACCTTCCCGCTTCGTTGTGGACCTATCCGACATCGCGCGCGTGCGGGGGCCTGAGCCCGCCGGGGGGCGCACCGAACAGGAGACAGACAATGGCCAACCAGATGACCAAGGCGCAACTCGTCGCCGCACTCGCTGACGAAACCGGCAGCGACAAGAAATCGGCGGGGGCTGCGCTGGACGCGCTGGTCACGATCATCACCCGCGAAGTGTCGAACGGCGGCGCTGTCACGCTGCCGGGCGTGGGCAAGTTCTACTGCCGCGAGCGGCCCGAGCGCATGGTGCGCAACCCGGCCACGAACGAGCAGATCAAGAAAGAGGCCGACAAGGTGGTCAAGGTGACCATCGCCAAGGCGCTCAAGGACAGTGTGAACGGCTGAGGCCGACCCTGGAATGGCGAACAGGAAGAGCCGCCCTTGGGCGGCTCTTTGCTTGACCGGCGGTCAGGTCGCCGAACGCCTGAGCACCGTTGCGACTGCGCCAAGGATCAACACGGCGCCGACAAGCTGAGTTGCCTTCATGCTTTCCCCCAGAAACAGCATGCCACCTGCGACGCCAAAGATCGGCGTCAGCGTCAGGAACAGCCCTGCCGTCGTGACGGGCAAATGGCGCAGGGCAACAAGATACAGCCAGAACGCGAGGGCGTACTGGATAAGACCCGAACCCACCGCAAGCACCAGCATCTCGCGGGGCGGCATCCCCGGCAGGCGTTCAAATCCGGAGACAAGCGCCAGCGCAAGCACCGATATCGCAACACCCAGACCGACGCTTTGCTGAAGTGCGGTCAGCACCAGCGGCGCGTTGTCCGTGACAAGCCGGCTTGACACGACGACATAGACCGCCGCCAAGGCCGTTCCGAGAAGCACCAGCGCGTCCCCCCGCATGTCACCATCGCCCAGCCCCGACAGGTCGGGCAGGGACAGCAGGCAAACCCCGAGAAAGGCCGCAATGAGCGCCGCCGCCACGCGGGCATCGGGACGCAGCCCGAATGCGATCCATACGAGAAGAACGACGAAGACCGGCTCCATCGCCGCCACGACCGAGGCATTTCCCGCTGTGGTCAGCGCCAGTCCCGGCACGCCCACCGCATAGGCAAGCCCCGGTTCGAAAACCCCGGAAGAGGCTGCGCGCATCGCCGGTCGGACAGGCCCCACCCGCAGCCGCAGGAGGCGGACCGCAGCCCAGAGGGCCGTGACACTTGCCGAAAGCTGGATTGCAAGCAGCGTGAACGGAGGAAAGACCTCGAGCGCCCCCTTGGTCATGACCGTGGCCCCGCCCCAGCACGCCGCCGACCCGACCATCGCCGCGACAGGGAGCGCCCGGTCGCGCCATGTCCCCTGTATCCTGGCAGTCTCGGTCATGACAGCGCGATCGCCCGCCGCTCGACCGGGCAATCTTCGCCACCGCAGGCCTTCTCGTCGCAGAGGCGGCACATGTGGTCGGCAATCGCGCGGCTTGTTGTCAGGCGCTCCAGAATGCCGGCCACGCCCCGGGCGAAGGCCTCACGTTCCGGACCTGCGAGGCCCCCGATGGCGCGCCCGAGGACCGTGGCCCGCGCCGCCATCAGGCGCGTGCGTATGGCCTCGCCCTGTGCCGTCAGACCGACCCTGACCGACCGCCGGTCATTGGCCGGTTCCCGCAGCACAAGACCCCGTCGGCCAAGATCGTCCACCAGCCGCACCGTGGCCGAATGTGTCAGCCCCACGATCGCCGCAAGCTCTGCGATCGACAGCCGGGGCGTTTCGCCGATCGTGACGACCGCCGCTGCCGCGCTTGCGCGCAGACCGGACACTGCCTCCATCTCTTGAAACTGCGCGTCCGTCACGGCAAGCGCGAGAGCCCCCAGAAGGTTTGTGACCTGATCCATGCGGAAATCTCCATTAAGATGTATGTATCATGCATGTAAATCCTGGATCCGCAAGACTGTGTTGACGCTGCCGGTTCGAGGCGCTAGCCGCCTTTTGGTCCGGACCAGGGAGGGGCACGCCATGGACATCCGCGCGATCGCCCTGGGGCTTGCCTTTGCGGTGATGTGGTCCTCGGCCTTCGCGAGTGCCCGGATCATCGTTACCCACGCCCCGCCGATGACGGCGCTGTCCCTGCGGTTCCTGATCTCGGGCCTGATCGGCATCGGGATCGCCCTTGCACTGGGCCAGACGGCACGGCTGGACGCGCGGCAATGGCGCGGGGTGGTGATCTTCGGGATTTGCCAGAACGCGCTCTACCTCGGCCTCAACTTCATCGCGATGCAATGGGTCGAGGCGTCGCTGGCCGCGATCATCGCCTCGACCATGCCGCTTCTGGTGGCGCTGTTCGGCTGGGCGATCCTGCGTGACCGGTTGCCGTGGCTGGCGGTGGCGGGCCTTGTGGCGGGGTTCGCGGGGGTGACGCTGATCATGGGCGCAAGGCTGCAGGGCGGGGTCGACCTTGCCGGGGTGGCGCTTTGTGTTCTGGGGGTTCTTGCGCTGACGGCGGCGACGCTGGCGGTGAAGGGGGCTTCGGCCGGTGGCAACCTTCTGATGATCGTCGGGCTGCAGATGCTGGTCGGCGCAGCGATCCTGGCCGTCCCGGCCATCGCCTTCGAGACCCTGGAGGTGGACTGGACCCCGGCGCTGGTCCTGGCCTTCGGTTATACGACACTGGTGCCCGGTCTGCTTGCAACCTGGGTCTGGTTCCTGCTGGTGGGCCGGATCGGCGCGGTCCGGGCCGCGACCTTTCACTTCCTCAACCCGTTCTTCGGCGTCGCCATCGCCGCCGTCCTTCTGGGCGAACGGCTGGGGCTGCTGGACGTGCTGGGTGTCGTGGTGATCGCTGCCGGGATCCTTGCGGTGCAGCTGGCCCGGCAACAGGGCCGGGCCTGAGAAAGCTCAGCCTTCTTCCGTGCCGATCATGAAGCACTGTGTGCCTGCGGCCTGAAGCCTGCGGCAGGCCAGATCGGCGTTCTCGCGCGTCAGCCCCATGATGTTGGCGTCGAACCCGCCCGACCGCTGCACGACCCGGCGCAGGCCGCCGTCCAGGGTTGTGGCCTCGGTCAGTGCGACCTGAAGCAGAACCCGCTCGGCTTCGTTCCGCGAGGGGTAGCGGCCGATGTTGATGCCCCAGTGCCGCCCGCCCGAAGTCGAGATGCGGGCCACGACCTCGGCCTCGGCCGAATGGGCGATGCCGGCGGCGGGGGCGATTGCGGCGGCGGTCATGATGATCTCGGCCGGGCGTGCTTCGGGGGTGACGACGGCTTCGTCGATCCCCAGCGCGGCCAGCGTCTCGGGCTGGGCGTCGGGCGTGCTGACCGACGGCACGGGCGGCTGGCCCGAGGCGGCCACCTGCGTGACTTCGGCCAGCAGCGATTCGATGAAGTCCGTCGAAACCGCCGAGGCAACGACGGCGGCCGCAACCTCGCCTGTTGGTCGGGGAATGGGGCGCAGGCTTTGCTGCACCTGCCCGGTCACCCGGATGGTGCGCGCTGCACCGCCCTGCGCGACTTCGTCCGTGGGGGCGGCGGGCGCGGCTGCGACCAGATCGGGCTGTCGGGCGGGCTGGCTTGGGGCCGCCGGCGCGCCGGGTGCCTGTGGCGGCCGGACCGGTGCATTGGCATTCGCGCGCTGGAAGCCAAGGTCCAGAAGCTCGACGATCCGCTGGGTCCGGTGCGCGATCGAGGTGCCGCCGAAGACCGTTGCGATGATGCGCACATTCCCGCGCTCGGCCGAGGCGACAAGGTTGTAGCCTGCGGCATTGGTGAAGCCGGTCTTGATCCCGTCCGCGCCCCGGTAGCTGTCCAGCAGGCGGGTGTTGGTATTGTTCACCTGCGCGATGCCCGCATCCGCCGTCCGACGCGAGAAGAGGTTGTAATACTGGGGAAAATCATAAATCAGGTGCCGCCCCAGGATCGACATGTCGCGTGCGGTCGAGAACTGCCCCTGCTGCGTCAGACCGTGCGCATTGAGGAAATTGGTATTGTTCATCCCCATCGCGCGGGCAGTTGCGTTCATGCGTTCGGCGAAGGCCGCTTCCGAACCGGAAATGGCCACGGCGATGGCCGTCGCCGCATCATTGGCCGACCTGACTGCGGATGCGCGCAGCAGATAGCGCAGGCGAATCGTCTGGCCCGTGCGCAGGCCCAGCTTGGAAGGCGGCTGGTTCGCCGCCTCTGCCGTGATCCGCACGTCGGTATCGAGGGTGATCTCGCCGCGCGAGATGGCCTGAAACGCGACATAAAGGGTCATCATCTTGGTCAGCGAGGCCGGATGCAGCCGTGTGTCGGCGTTCTGGGCGTGGATCACCTCGCCGTTGCGGGCGTCCATCACCATCGCGGCGAAGGGGGCGGAATGTCCGACCACAGGCGCCAAGGATCCGGCGATGATGATGAAGAGTAGCAACAGCCCGATGCGGGCCGACTGAAACAGCCGACTGCTCATGTTCTCTGCCCTTTTTCTGCCTCAGGGTGCCGGATACATGCCCGCACACCTCAATTGATGCGCGAAAGCTAACATGATGCTCTGCTTTGGAAAACAGCAAAACGCGCACTGGCTGACGGATTGTTTCCCGATCGACACGGCAGATGTTGTGGACCTTGTGCGACCACGCCCCAGATCGCGCAATGTGTCAGGAATGCGGCATGATTGTGGAGAGGGTGGACACAAGATCGGGCAGGTCGCGCAGGTTGTCGATCCGGCGGAACCGGGGGTGATCCTTCGGCTCTTCGGCATGTTCGAGCGCCCAGGTCAGATCGTGGGGCACATGCACGCCCCACCCCCCGGCCCGAAGCGCGGGGATGACGTCGGATTTCAGCGAATTGCCCACCATCATCGCCGGACCCGGCCCGTGGCGGGCAAAGACGCGGGCATAGGTCGCGGTGGTCTTGTCGCTGACGATCTCGACCGCGTCGAACAGGTCGCCCAGCCCCGACTGCGCCAGCTTGCGTTCCTGATCCAGCAGGTCGCCCTTGGTGATCAGGACCAGCGCGCCGCGCTCGGCCAGCGCCTCGATCGCCTCGCGCGCATGGGGCAGCAGCTCGATCGGATGGGCCAGCATCTCGCGCCCGGCCTCCATCAACTCGGCGATCACGCCGGCGGGAACGCGGGCCTCTGTCACCTCGATGGCGGTTTCGATCATCGAGAGCACGAATCCCTTGATGCCGAATCCATAGTGGCCAAGGTTGCGTCGCTCAGCCGCAAGAAGGCGCTCATGCAAGTGGTCGGGGTCGGCATGATCGGCAAGCAGGCCCGCGAAACGGTCCTGCGTGAGCTTGTAGAAGCGTTCGTTGTGCCAGAGCGTGTCATCGGCGTCGAAACCGATGGTCCAGCGGGGCGGATCGGGCAGCCGGTTTCGGGTCATGGGGCCAAGAGGCTCTTTTCAGGGCGGACAGGCGGATTATATAACCGGGACGACCAAGGTCTAGTTCTGGAACGGGCGTGGCGCGGAATGCAGGCGGACATCATCTCAATGGCGGATCGCCCGGAAGACGGCCCCGACTACGGGGTCAAGCTGGCCACGCGTGCCAAGACCAAGCGGCCGCCGCTCTACAAGGTGCTGCTTCTGAACGATGACTACACGCCGATGGAATTCGTCGTTCATGTGCTGGAACGTTTCTTCGGGATGAGTCATGCGCAGGCCTTCGAACTGATGCTGACGGTGCACAAGAAGGGCCTCGCCGTGGTCGGGGTCTTCTCCTACGAGATCGCCGAGACGAAGGTCGCGCTGGTGATGGACTTTGCCCAGCGCCACCAGCACCCGTTGCAGTGCACGATGGAAAAGGAGTAGGGCTGCCGGGGTGACATACCCCCGCTTCCCTTGCCGCTGATGGCCCGTTCCCGCATTGCCACCGCCCTTGACGAGGGGCTGTTTCCCCTTCGCGAGGGAGAGGTCGCCGTGATGCGCCCGCCGGCGGGGATGGACCTTGCACCCCTTCCGCGCGCCGGACTGCGCATCATCCATACCTTCCGTCCCGATGCGGACTACTGGGAGGCGTCGGGCCTGCCTGTCACCGCCGAGGCCGGGCCGGCGGCATTGGCCGTGGTCTGTCTGCCCCGGTCCAAGGCATTGGGGCGCGGGATGGTGGCCGAGGCCTGCCGACTTGCCCCGATGGTCGTCATCGACGGACAGCGCGAGAACGGTGTCGACAGCCTCTGGCGCGAGATGCGCGAGAGGGTGGGGGACATGCCGGTCCTGGCGAAGGCGCATGGGCGGTTGTTCGTCCTGCCCGCCTCGGAGGCCTTCGCCGACTGGACCCTGACCGGGCCCGTTCGCGGCGAGGACGGGATGTTCACGCAGCCAGGCGTCTTTTCCGAGGGGCAGGCGGATCGCGGATCGGCGCTTCTGGCGCGCGCGCTTCCGGCACGGCTTCCGACGCGCATGGCCGATCTGGGTGCGGGCTGGGGGTATATCTCACGGGCGGTGCTGGCGCGCGAAGGGGTGGGGTCGCTCGACCTGATCGAGGCCGAGAAGCTTGCCCTTGATTGCGCGCGGCTGAATGTCGTCGATCCCCGCGCCGCGTTTCACTGGGCCGATGTGACGCGCCATGTGGCGAAGCCTGCCTATGACGGCATCGTCATGAACCCGCCGTTCCATCAGGGACGCGCCGCCCAGCCCGATCTTGGCCGCGCCTTCATCGCCGCCGCCGCGCGGATGCTGCAGCCCTCGGGCCAGCTCTGGATGGTCGCCAACCGGCACCTGCCCTATGAGGGGGCGCTCTCGGCCGCGTTCCGTCAGGTGACGACCCTGGCCGAGGAGGGCGGGTTCAAGCTGTTCCACGCCACGCGCCCGATCGGGCAAGGCAAACGCTGACCTGTCAGGAGGCAGAGATGTCCTTTTCCATTTCCGGCAAGACCGCCATCGTCACGGGCGCGGCGAATGGCGTGGGCCTTGCCATCGCGCGGCACTTCGTCGATCAGGGCGCCCGCGTCGTCTTCGCCGACCGCGACGAGGCAGCGCTCGAACGCGAGGCGGGCCAGATCGCGGGTGAGGATGGCCCGGCGCGCATCTTTGCGGGTAACCTGTCCGAGAAGCTGGCCATCGCCAACCTCATGTCGCTGACCATCGACGCCTTCGACCGGATCGACATTCTGGTCAACGCCGCCCGCCTTGTGGCCCTGTCGGACCCGTTCAACCCCGACGACCAGACCGTCGAGGAGCTTTTGCAGCACAACCTGATGATCGCCCTGCGGATGTCGCAGGCCGCCGCGAAACGCATGATCAAGCAGGCCGAGGGGCGCGAGGACGGGCCGCTGGGATCCATCGTCAACCTGTCCTGCATCGCGGCGCGGGTGACGCGGCCCGACCTGCTGGCCTATTCCGTGAGTTCGGCGGCGGTCGAGCAGATGACCCGGTCGCTGGCCGTGGCCTATGCGCCCAGGCGCATCCGGGTGAACGGGGTGGCCTTCGGCAGCGTGATGAGCAACCACCTGCGCTCTGTCCTGCGCGAGGATGATGACAAGCGCTCCGAGATCCTGTCCCACACGCCCCTTGGCCGCATCGCGAGCCCCGCCGAGGTCTCGGACGCGGTGCAGTATCTGGCCTCGGACGCATCGAGCTTTGTCACCGGGCAGATCATCACCGTGGACGGCGGGCGGACGCTGATCGACCCGGTGTCGCTTTCGGCGCATTAGGGGGGGCATTGGTGGCAGTGAGCACCAACGACGGCGATGCGCGGGAAGCAGATGGTAGATGTGTCGCTTATCCAAGGAGATCGTCACGAACAGCGAACTCTCATTCTGCCAGATTGACGCTCGGAGGCGCCTTTCCAGACAACTTCCAAGCACGCAGATCTAGATGTGCTTCGACGGCTCTTTGAATACGTATTGTGAAAGTGAGGTTGCCCGCGCGACCCGGTTTGCCCTATCAGATGCGGCGCGAGCCACCGCGTTTGCATAATCAGCTACGAATCTGTCGAGATCGTGACGATCTTTAGCCTCAATTTTCAACGCGTCATCTACTGCCCTTTGGAATTCCCCGAGCTTGTTGGAGATTGCATCGCTAACATCTGCAGAAAATGGCAGCTCACGATGGCGAGCTGCAATCTCTAGAAACAAAGTATAAAAGTCAGACTTCTTTCGCCATCTAGTGGCTTTAATGTTCGGTAGTATGATGGAAATAGTGGCAGCGGTTTTCGAAAAGACTTCAAATGCGTAATCTGCATCCTCAAATTCCTCTTCGTACAGTTGATAGAAGTGGTCAAGCTTATCCTTTTTGTTCTGCGGGCCGTGCATCCATGCAATGAGAAGTTCGCTGATAAACTCCTGATCACCCATCCTTCGCACTTCATTCGCAGTGAAAATGGCAGCTTCAGACCAATAGGGAATGTCATCGGATATGCGTTGTACCGCGCTTATGAAGCCGCCCCAATACGTCGAGTTTCTGAGCTCCTGCTCTGTAAGTGCGACAACATTCTTATTAAGGCGAGAGAAAATCCTCCTAATGCCCTCGTCATCCAGAGATTCTGGCAAAATTCGGGCGACAAATTTGTAGCCAAATATCGCTCTTCTTTCAGCTTCTGAAAGTTCGTCAAACTTTCTCCCTCTCCAGGCCTTATCGACGTCGTCTCCCTCCAACGCATATTCTCCAAGCACGAAACCCAGAACCGCTCGGACTCTCTGCTGACCATCAACCACAACGCTCTTTTCCGAGCCATCAGAGCTTGTCTTATCCTGCATATACAACTCGGGAATCGGAAAACCCCTGATTATCGTATCTATAAGGTATGATTGCTGCTTTCTCGTCCAGACCGCATTTCTCTGAAAGGGCGGCGACAATTCAAGTTCACCCGCAGATGATGATTTTTTGAACCAGCTAGTGGTTCTATGTGTGGTGTGTAGGAAGTTTTCTTCGGGGGTCAAAGCGGTTCTCCGTCTTCAACTGGAATTTCGTTGCCATCTTGACTATACTCAAGATCGCTCAAAATTTTCTCATTTCTGATTTTCTCAATATTTTTCGCTTGATATTGTCGAAGGGCGTCAAAGTCTTTGTATATCCTCAACTTCACATCCCGTCCCTTTGTTGGTTCCATCTCAGTCATCAAGTCCAGAGCAGCTTGCCAATTTTTCCCGAAAGGCAGTATCGAAAGCATCCTATCAGCAGCGATGGTTCCCAAGAAGACAAAGTGTTTTCTATGGTCCTTGATAGCTTCTGACGTCTCTCTTGATATCGAGCCAAGGGAAACGCTTTCCTTGCGGAGATGCCTCCACGATATGTTAAAGTAGTGCTCGCTTACCACGCCACAGTCGATGTCGCTCTTGATATCAAACTTCTTGAAATTCTTTGTTGGGTTCAGGCTGAATCCTAGCGCTCCACTTCCTGTAAGAACGACATCTCTAGCATCTACATCAAGCAAGTCAGAGAGCGCATGCTTCCATTCAACCCATCGCTCCGCATCGCCTCCGAAACAGAAAGGAACTGGATCGAAAAGATGGCGAGAAACAAACGACATGGGAGGCAGCCTAATGAGTTCCGACTTTAATTCGTCAATTGTGTTCACCATGCAGTTGATCTTTGATCCTGAAAGCTGGAGAGCGGATGTTGAGTGGAAGGTTAAATTCCTTCATCGCCTCTTGCAAGGTCCGTGATATTTGCGGCGCTGTGGTCTCAGCATTTAGGGCGGTTGCCCGTTACCCGCCACAATGGCCAGCTGGCTGCTTAGATTCCAGCTTCAAGTGCAACGGTTGATGTGAAGGCCGCGATTTCGTC
>JAFIEN010000323.1 GCA_020832515.1 Rubellimicrobium sp.
AGCGGCTGCGCTGGGAGGCGGGCCGGCCGGAGACGGCGGAGTACATCTGCGAGGGATGTGACACACCGATCGCCGAACACCACAAGACGGCGATGCTGGCGGCGGGTGAATGGCGCGCGACGGCCACGGCGGCCGATCCGCTGACGGTGGGTTATCACCTCTCGGCGCTCTATTCTCCGGTGGGCTGGCTGAGCTGGGCGCGGATCGCGCGGGCGCATGAGGCTGCACGGGGATCGGACGAGGCGATGCGGGCGTTCCGGAACACGGTGCTCGGCGAGACCTGGTTCGAGACCGGCGAGGCCCCGGACTGGCAGCGGCTGGCTGAGCGGCGCGAGGACTGGGCGCCGGGCACGGTGCCTGCGGGCGGGCTGTTTCTGACCGCCGGCGCCGATGTGCAGAAGGACCGGATCGAGGTCGATGTCTGGGCCTGGGGCCGGGGCCTGGAAAGCTGGCTGGTCGATCACATCGTCATCGAGGGCGGGCCTGGCGATGCGGCCTGCTGGCAGACGCTGACGGATCTGCTGGGCCGGGTCTGGCAACATGCGAGCGGTCCGCACCTGACCATTGCCCGGCTGGCGATCGACACGGGCTACGAGACCAGCGCGGTCTATGCTTGGGCGCGAGGCGTGGGCTTCGCGCAGGTGGCCCCGGTCAAGGGTCTTGAAGGCTTCAATCGCGCGAGCCCGGTGACAGGGCCGACCTATGTCGATGCCACGATCGGGGGCAAACGCCTGCGGCGGGGGGCCCGGCTCTGGTCGGTGGCCACCTCGACCTTCAAGGCCGAGACCTACCGCTTCCTGCGCCAGAACCGACCGACGCCAGAAGAGATCGCGGCCGGGGCATCTTTCCCCGCCGGCACGGTGCATCTGCCGGTATGGGCAGACGGCGAATGGCTGAAGCAGCTGACCGCCGAGCAGCTGGTCACGGTGAAGACCAGGCGCGGCTTCACGAAGCTCGAATGGCAGAAACTCCGCGAGCGCAACGAAGCACTGGACTGCCGCGTCTATGCGCGGGCCGCGGCCTGGATTGCTGGCGCGGACCGCTGGCCCGAGGCGAAATGGCAGGACCTGGAGCGGCAATTGGCGGCGGAAACCAGTGTGGTCGCAAGGGATGCTGCCACTGCATCGCCCCCGCGCCCGTCTGCACGGCGGCGGACAGTACGGTCGAGCTACATGGGGTGAACGATGGCCACGGCTTCGGAATTGCGTGCCCGCCGCGAGGCGCTGGCCGCACAAAGGTCCTCCGGCGTGGCCCGCGTCAGTTATGATGGCAAGACCGTGGAATACCGCAGCCTCGTGGAGATCGACCGGGCCCTCGAGGCGCTGGATCGGGAGATCGCTGCGGCCGAGGGACGGCGGATCGTGCGGCAGGTGCGCGTGACGACGGCGAAAGGGCTCTGAGCCATGGCCCTGTTCGACAGGTTCCGCCGCGGCTCCATCGCTGGCGGGGCGACCGGCGGCCCCGAAGCCGTGCGCGCCCGTCTGGAAGGTGCGATGTCGCGGCGGCGGCTGCGGGGCTGGAACCCGCCCCTGGAGAACATCAACGCGCTGGTGGCCTCAGGCGGGCCGCGGCTCCTCGCGCGCGCCCGCGAACTGGTGGTGACCAATGGCTATGCGGCCAACGCCTGCGAGGCCTTCGCCTCGAACCTTGTGGGCGACGGGATCAAGCCCTCCTCGCTGATCGAGGAGGCAGAGGTGCGGGACCGCGTGCAGCGGCTCTGGCTTGCCTGGACCGACGAGGCCGATGCCGAGGGGCTGACCGATTTCTACGGTCTGCAGGCCATGGTCGCGCGGGAGATGTTCGTCGCGGGCGAGTGTTTCGTGCGGCTGCGCCCGCGCCGGTCCGAGGATGGCTTGCTCGTGCCGCTGCAGCTGCAGCTTCTCCAGTCCGAAATGCTGCCTTTCGAGAAGACGGAGGTGGCGGCCAATGGCAACCGCATCCGTTGCGGGATCGAGTTCGATGGGATCGGCCGGCGCGTGGCCTATCACTTCCGCCGCCGCCATCCGGGCGACAGTACCGACCAGCGGGTGGCCGTGCCGGAGACGGTCCGCGTTCCGGCCGGAGAGGTGCTGCACATCTACCGTCCCATCGATGCGGGCCAGATCCGGGGCCTGCCGCATGTGGCGCCCGCGATGGTGCGGCTGTTTCTGCTCGACCAGTATGACGATGCCGAGCTCGACCGGAAGAAGACCGCCGCGATGTTCGCGGGCTTCATCACCAAGACCGCAGCCGAGGAACCCATGATGGGCGAGAGCGCGGCCGATCCCGATGGTGCTGCCATCGCCAGCCTCGAGCCGGGCACGATGCAGGTGCTGCTGCCGGGCGAGGATGTGCGCTTCTCCAGCCCCGCCGATGTCGGCGGCGGCTATGAGGCGTTCCAGTACCGGACGCTGCTGGCCGTGTCCGCCTCGCTGGGGCTGCCCTATCACCTCGTCACGGGCGACGTCCGGCAGGCGAACTATTCGTCCTTGCGCGCCGAATTGGTCGAGTTCCGCCGCCGCGTGCAGCAGCTCCAGCACGGCGTGATCGCGCATCAGCTCTGCCGCCCCATCTGGGCGCGCTGGATGGAGACGGCGGTGCTGGCGGGCGCGCTCGACTTGCCGGGATACACGTCGGTGCCCGCGCGGTTCCGGGCGGTGCAATGGATCCCGCCGCGCTGGGACTGGGTCGATCCGCTGAAGGACATCCAGGCGCAGGTGCTGGCGATGGAGGCGGGCATCACCTCGCGGCGCAAGGTGGTCGAGGCCACCGGCTACGATGTCGAGGAGGTCGACCGCGAGAACGCGGTGGATGCGGCGCGCGCGGCCGATCTTGGGCTGCGCTACCGGACCAGCCCGGGCGAGACGCAAGGGGCGCGGGCGACACCTTCGCGGCGGCCTGACCCGGGCGATGGGTCAGAAGCGGTCAACACCCCAGAGGAGTCGAGGGGCCGCGACGGCAACGCCACGAGACGCTCGGGCCAAACCGAACAGGAGTAACACCATGAACAGCTGGTACGAGATCCGCGCCCGGGGCACCGGGGCGGAAGTGCTGATCTATGACGAGATCGGCGCCCATGGGGTCAGCGCGAAGGGGTTCCTCGCGGAACTCGGGGCACTGCCGGACAACGCCGCGATCGACCTGCGCCTCAACAGCCCGGGCGGCTCGGTCTTCGATGCTGTGGCGATCTTCAATGCGCTGACCCGGCATGAAGGGCCGGTCACCGTCTGGATCGACGGCATCGCCGCCTCGGCGGCCAGCTACATCGCCATGGCGGGCGACGAGATCGTCATGCCCGAGAATGCCTTCCTGATGATCCACGATCCCGCCGGACTGGTCATGGGCACCGCCGCGGAGATGCGCGAGATGGCCGCGACGCTCGACAAGATCGCGGCCAGCATGATCCGTGGCTATGCGGCGCGCTCCGGCAGGTCAGAGGCGGAGATCGCCGCGCTGATGGCGGCAGAGACCTGGTTCGACGCGAAGGACGCGCTGGAGGCCGGCCTTGCCACGCGGATGGCAGAGCCGGTGCGCATCGCCGCCAGCTTCGACATTGGCCGCTTCCGCAACGCGCCGCCCGGACTGGTCGAGGCGGTCGAAGCTTCCGAGCCGAGTGGCGTGGCAACTGATGCCGACATCGTTGGAGACGACAACGATGTTGCAGTGGGGGATGATCCTCCGCCCGACGACGACCCCGCGAGCAAGGTTCCCGCCGGGAACGTTGATCCGGGACCTCCTGTCGACGATCCATCGCAATCGAATGGGCAAAGCGCGGGTGTTGCAGACGCCAACAGCCTCGCATCCGTCGCGCTCCCCGAGGGCACTGTTGCCGCCGCCGACACTGCTCCGGAGGCTGTCACCATCCGCGCCGAGGCCATCACCCATGCCCGCGCGGTGATCGACCTCTGCCGCCTCGCGGGACAGCCCCAGATGGCCGGGCGCTTCCTCGAGGAGGGGCTGGAACTCGATGAGATCCGCAATCGCCTCCTGACAGCCCGGGCCGAGACGACCCCAGAGATCAGCCCCCACCACCCGCAACCAGGGGAAAGCCAGACCGCGCGCCCCTGGGGCGATGTCATCGCCCGCACCTTCAAGAAAGGATAATCCCTCATGGCCGTACTCACTGAAGGCCCCCATCCCGGCAGCTTCCTGATCTGGGAAACCTTCCGCGACTATACCCGCGAGACCGTCACCCTTGCCTCCGGCGCGGGAAAGCTCGCCCCCGGCACCGTGCTGGGCCGGATCACCACCGGCGGCAAGTACACCGTGCTCGCCCCCGGCGCCTCGAACGGCAGCCAGAACGCAGCCGGCATCCTCTGGGGCCCGGCCGACGCCAGTGATGCCGATGCGCCGGGCGTCGTGCTGGTCCGCGGCCCCGCCCTCGTCAACCGCCACGAGATCCTCTGGCCAGAGGGGATCACCGAGGGCCAGACCACCACCGCCATCGCAGCACTCACCGCGCTCGGCATCATCCTGCGCTGAGCCTCGGCGCAGATCCGTTCCACTGAATGACAGGAGGTTGGCGCATGGCCACCATGGACATCTTTGAAGGCGATGCCTTCTCCATCATCGAGCTGAC
>JAFIEN010000324.1 GCA_020832515.1 Rubellimicrobium sp.
GGCGGGCATCCGGGGGAAGGACACGCGGCCGGAAATGATCCTGCGGCGGGGGCTTTACGCCCGGGGTTTCCGGTTCCGGCTGCATGACAGGCGTTTCCCGGGATCGCCCGATCTGGTGTTCGCGGGCCGCCAAGCGGCGGTATTCGTCCACGGCTGTTTCTGGCACGGGCACGCCTGCCCCCTGTTCCGGCTGCCTGCCACGCGACGAGAGTTCTGGCGCGCGAAGATTGAAGGCAACGCGGCCCGTGACGCGGCGGTAGAAGCGGCGCTTATGGCCGATGGCTGGCGGGTGTTGACGATCTGGGAATGTGCCCTCAAGGGGCGCTGGCGGCTGCCCGTGGAGACGGTCCTTGACCGCGCGGCGGCCTGGCTAGCTAATGGCCCAGCGCGCGAGACGATTGCAGGCAAAGCTGTATGGTAGTGTCTGATCTAACGGATTGGCTCGGCGAGTTCTGTGCACCCGGCATAGCTATTTGCGTGAAGCGGCTTTCCGGCAATGACACGCTTGCCAACGGGACGCATCAGGCAGGCCCCTATATCCCGAAAGAGTTCCTGTTCCGAGTAATCCCGGCGATCAACCGAGCGGACCAGAGGAACCCGGATCACTGGTTTGAGCTGGCGATAGATTCACACATGGACGTGCGGCAAGTGCGGGCGATCTACTACAATTCCAAGCGATCCGAGGGGAAACCGAACGGCCGGGATGAAACCCGGCTGACCAATTTCGGGGGCAGTGCATCGGCGCTGCTGGACCCCGAGAGCACGGGCGCATTAGCGGTCTTTGCCTTTCCTCTGGACGAGAACGGCGCGGCAAGCCGCTGCCATGTCTGGGTGTGCCGTCACGAGACAGAGGAAGACATTGCCGAGGAACGGTTCGGCCCGGTGGAGCCCGGACGCTTTGTCATGTCGTCCCCGGAAAAACCGGGGCTGTTCCCGCCCTTTGCTGTCCGGCACGCCCGGTGCTGGCTGGAACCGGCCGAGATTCCGCTCGCATGGCTGGGACAATTCCCGACCGGTGCGGACATTGTGCGCAAGACAGTGGAACTTCGGCCCGAGTATGGCACGCCGCCTGACAAGCGGCTTTTGCGGCGGCGCGATTGCGAGTTTGAAATCTTCCGCAGCGTGGAAGAGGCGATAGAGCTTCCTGCGATCCGTGCCGAGTTCACGACGCTGGACGATTTCATTGCCCGCGCACAAACCGTACTGCAACGGCGCAAGGCCCGCTCGGGCCGCTCGCTGGAACTGCACACAAGGGAAATCCTGATCGAGGAGCGGTTCCGTGAGGGCGTGGATTTCCAGCACGGGCCGCAATCTGAGCCCGGCAAGCGCCCCGATTTCCTGTTTCCCTCGCAGACCGCCTATCGTGACTCAAGCTTCCCCGAGGCCCGGCTTCGGATGCTTGCCACCAAGACAACATGCCGCGACCGCTGGCGGCAGGTGATCAACGAGGCAGACCGGATTCAGGTGAAGCACCTCCTGACTTTGCAGGAGGGTGTATCCGAGGCACAGTTCCGCGAGATGACGCAGGCCAATGTACAACTTGTCGTGCCTGAGCCCCTCCTTGGGAAGTTCCCGGCTGTTGTTCGGACCGATATCATGACACTGGAGAGTTTCTTAGGTGATTTGAGGGTTTTGCACCAATGTTAGCCGAGTGTTCGGCTGTCTTCTCATGGAGGCTAGTTGGTAATCCTCCCCGCCTTAACGGGGCGCGGCCTTCAAATCAGGGTGACTTTAACTCATCTACTCCCTTGCTTGGCGGCGGAAAATCGGCGGCTTTCACTTTTCCCCACGTGTCTGCTCGCTTCGCCACTTCCGAAATCTGCTGACCCGGCGCGATCCTGTTGAACTCGGCGTTCACAATGACGGCCCATTCCCACAGCAGGTTCCGCAGACCAGCTGAAATCCCTTGCCGCATCCATATTTGCTCGAGGTCGAGCCGATCACCAAGTCGATCTGCGACTACCGCTACGACGTAAGTTGCGATGTTGACCCATCCCTGGCGAAACACCTCCTTTGCCTCTTTCGTCTTGATCATACTCTCGATTTCCTTGAACAGAATTACCTTTGCGACCATCGCTCGATACCAGCGGGTATCAAGCGGGCTGGGCACAATGGTCGGATCGTCATCGAGAGCAGCCATGAAGGCCGCGAAGTTCTTCTCGCCAGCCATGGCGACCTGGTTCGGCTTGCAGCGCCACGCTTCGTGGTACTTCGCGATGTCATTCTTGGTCAGTTTGCGTTTTGGCGGGATCATTTCCTTCAGATTTCGCCTCTTCGCCGGTGTGGTGCCTTCTCTCAGCAGCATGACGTTGTAGGCGCCAGCCGCGCGCTCGTAGAACCATCGCGTTGCGCCGTCGGGGCACCATGTGCCGTTTGCGAGTTTCTCCAGCTCTCGATGGAATGGGCGGTTCGCCGACAGGTCGGACATTTTCACTGCGTTCTGACTGTTCGCATAGCGGGATACGTTGCTGATCAGTTTCTCCCGCGCTTCGTCCTGCGATCCCTTGAGGATAATGATCTTCGCTGGGACCATGACGTGGCTGAGATCGATGCTGCGATCGTCGCGGGACGAGAAGTAGATGGTCGAGGTCGTCTGGCCGCCGTTCACGATCTGCAGACCCTTCAGGAATGACAGGCCCAGAGCCCCGTCCTCAGTCCGTTCGAACGCGGCTTCGTCGCAGACAAGCACGAGGCCATTGTTGAACGCGAGGAAGTGCTCCGGCTCCTTCCGCAGCGTTTCAACGATGCCTTTGTTGACCGCACGTTTGTTTCCCAGAAAAGTCCGGATGTTGGCTTCGAGCAGCGTCGTCCCGTATCTCAGATAGAGATCCCGGATGAGCTGCCCGGGAATGGCAGTAAGGGCATACTCGTAATCAGCATCAGGGTCTGGGACGTGAACGCAGGGGAGCGCCCGTCCGATCGATTGGACGAAACTAACGGCGAGTTCGTCTCGCGGCTTGCCCTCGGTGTGGCGGAAGAGCCTCTCCATATCCATGGCCTCTACAGAGACCATCTTCTGGTGAACCTCCTTGTTCGAAAACCTTTTGGTTCTGGTCTTGCCATCGGTGATTACAAACACACGAAGGCGGTCGATGTCGCCCCAGCGAGAACGAATGGTTGCGACAAGGTCTCTTACCGGATGGGTGGGGTCGATCCTTGCGTCGAGGTTGCCGCTGGCCGCACGAAAGAGAAAGCGAACGCCTTCGCTTGCAGTTGCGGTAGCATCCGAATCCCTGAGATCGTTCAGCTCCTCGGTCCCGAAATAGTAGGTCACGAAGAGGTCGAGAGCCGTTTCATCAGAGCTGAGCGCATAGCCCGTAATGCGGAGTTTCGCGTTGCCGACCTTGCCGCTCCAGTGGCAAACGGTCGGGGCCTCGCAGATTCCGGTTTCTGCGACATGCTCCATGACCATTTCCGCAAAGACGAGTTCATCCGAAGGAAATGGGCCTTCGCCATCCTCCACGCGGTCAGCGATGATTGTCTGCAGGTCGGAACGAAAGTTGCGGTGAAATTCTTCGAGGCTCATGTCAATCCAGTCCAATTTCGTTGATCAACTCCGAAAGTCCGATCGAGGGAACTCCGAGCACGTCAATGTCGAGCATATAGGCAGCTGATCGGATGGCCGCTGGAAGCGCAGCGCGCATGAGACGCGGCATGTCACCTTCCGCGCGGAATGCCCTGGCGTCCTTCAATGCCACTCTACGTCCGTAGTGCGCTGCATGCTCATCGAGGTATCCCATTACCATCAGCAACGCTTCGAATCCGCGTTGCGCACCGGCGGCTCCAAACATCTCACGGAGTTCTGTCACGAGATCGACCAGCGAGATCCCATCGGTAGTTTCCTCGAAGCGGAAGGCACACAGGAGGATGGGCGCCTGATCACCATCCAGCTGTTCGATGCTGTTGATCCGCGCGAGGAAGCTGCCGGTCCGGACCGTGCTCTTCACCTCAATAGCGACCCCGCGAATTTGAAAGTCCTGCGCTGCCCGCAACGGTCCCTCCCAGCAGTCGAGAGCAACTGTCCCGAGGGCAGTGCCCGCCAGTAATCGGAGCATCCAAAGCTCGCCGAGGAGGCCGATCTGCGCGTCGGACGAAAGAGGGCGGAGCGCTCGAGCCATGAAAGCCTGCCACTCCCTGACCCGCTCGAGGAAGGCCTCGATAACGTTACGGCCGGCGCTGTTGGCTGCCGTCTCCAGCGTTCTCAAGACATCAACAGCCATTATGGCGAAGATGTCGGGTGAGCCCTCTGGCCGCCTGACGAGCGCGATCGCCGTCTTGCCCACGAAGACGGTCTGCCCCTCGATGCAGGAGACGTCGAAGCCCTTGCCAACAGGAAGCCTTGCCGCGTTCACCGACCACGATCCCGGAAAGGAGAAGATCAGCGCCTCCCGCCCGTGTGGAAACTGACAACCCGCCTCAACAGAGACCTCGCCCATATCGACAAGATGTACAAACCGCCAGTCTTCTGCCGCTTCCTGTCGCGCGAGCGCTCGCCAGGCACGGACAATCCCCTCTTCAGTCCACCCCGTAATTGATGCCCCCCCACA
>JAFIEN010000325.1 GCA_020832515.1 Rubellimicrobium sp.
CGGGGCGAGCGGATGGATGCGCTGGCGATGACCGAACCCGATGCGGGATCCGACATCCGCGGCATGAAGACCACCGCCCGGCGGCAGGGTGGCGACTGGGTGCTGAACGGAACCAAGCATTTCATCTCGGGCGCCGATCACGCCGATTTCGTCATCGTCTTCGCCGCAACGGGCGAGGAACAGGCGGGCGGGCAGACCAAGAAGAAGATCACCACCTTCCTTGTCGACCGCGGCACCCCCGGCTTCACCATCCGCGACGGATACCGCTCGGTCAGCCATCGCGGCTACAAGAACATGATCCTCGAATTCGACGATTGCCGCCTGCCGGACGCGCAGGTGCTGGGCCCGGTCGATGGTGGCTTCGCGGTGATGAACGACTGGCTCTACGCCACGCGGATCACGGTCGCGACCATGGCGGTGGGTCGCGCGCGGCGCGTCTTCGACCTGATGGTCGCCCAGGCCGCGAGCCGCCGCCAGTTCGGCCAGCCCATCGGCCGGTTCCAGGGGGTGGGCTTCCAGCTGGCCGACAGCCTGACCGAAATCGACGCGGCCGATTACCTGACCCTCGCCTCGGCCTGGCGGCTGGACGAGGGCCTGCCCGCCAACCGCGAGATCGCCTCGGCCAAGCTTTTTGCGACCGAGATGCTGGCCCGCGTGACAGACCGCGCGATCCAGATCCACGGCGGCATGGGGCTGATGGACGACCTGCCGCTGGAACGCTTCTGGCGCGACTCCCGGGTCGAGCGCATCTGGGACGGCACGAGCGAAATCCAGCGCCACATCATCGCGCGCGACCTGTTGCGCCCGCTGGGGGCATGATGGCGCGCGTGACAGGGGGCAAAGGGGGGGCTGTCTGCCCCCCCGCCTTCGGCTCCCCCCCGAGGATATTTGGAAACAAAAGAAGCAAGGATTTGTTAACCTTGATCTGCAATGCTGCGATCACGGTACAGGCGGGGACGCCGATGACCGTAACGAAAGAAGCCCCCCGACAGTCTGACCCTGTCGGGGGCACCTTCCATCGTGTTTCCCACAAGGCACTTTCCGGCTTCTTTTGTTTGCAAATATCCCGGGGGGAGTCGCCAAAGGCGACGGGGGGCAGCGCCCCCAGCAAGAAATTTGGGGAAATTTCTTGCTCCGCGCCTGTCGAAGAGGCGCAGACATGAGGGATTTCTCCCGCCTCCTGCGCCCCCGTTCCGTCGCCGTTCTGGGTGGCGGCTGGGCCGGAAACGTCATCGAGCAATGCCAGAAGATGGATTTCAACGGCCCCGTCTGGCCCGTCCACCCCACCCGCGACGAGATCAGGGGCCTGCCCTGTTTTCCCTCGCTCGATGCGCTGCCCTCGGCCCCGGACGCCACCTTCATCGGCGTCAACCGCCATGCCACGACCGGCATCGTCGCCGAACTGGCCGAAATGGGGGCGGGCGGCGCCATCTGCTTCGCCTCCGGCTGGGCCGAGGCGGGTGAGCCGGCGCTGCAGGCCGCGCTTGTCGCGGCGGCCGGCGACATGCCGATCCTCGGCCCCAATTGCTATGGCCTGATCAACTATCTCGACGGCGCGCTCCTTTGGCCCGACCAGCATGGCGGGCGGCGGGTCGGGCGGGGCGTGGCGATCCTGTCGCAATCCTCCAACATCGTCATCAACCTGACCATGCAGGCCCGCAGCCTGCCGATCGCCTATGTGACTTGCCTCGGCAATGCAGCCCAGGTGGGCCTCGCCGAACTGTCCGAGGCCCTGCTGCAGGACGACCGCGTCACCGCGCTGGGACTTTACATCGAAGGCATCGACGACGCCCCCGCCTTTGCCGCCATGGCCGAGGCCGCCGCCCGCGCGGGCAAGGGCATCGTCGCGATCAAGTCGGGCAAGACCGCCGCCTCGCAGGCCCCCGCCGCCTCGCATACCGCCGCCCTTGCCGGGGGGGGTGCCGCCTCGCAGGCTTTCCTGTCCGCCTGCGGCGTGGCCGAGGTCGCCACGGCGGCGGAACTGGTCGAGGTGCTGAAGATCCTGCATGTCCACGGGCCGCGCCTTGGCCCGCGGCTCTGCTCGCTCTCCTGTTCGGGGGGCGAGGCGGGGCTGGCCTCGGACTTGGGCGCGCGCGCCGGCGTCAGCTTCGCCCCCCCGCCCGAGCCACAGCGCACGCGGCTGGCCGAGATCCTGGGCCCGCTTGTCACCATCGCCAATCCGCTGGACTACCACACCTTCATCTGGGGCGACGGGCCGCGCATCACGGATGTCTTCACCACGATGCTGTCGGGCTATGACGCGGGCCTTTTCATCATCGACCCGCCCCGCCCCGACCGCTGCGATCCCGCCTCCTTCTTCCCCGCGATCGACGCCATCGAGGCCGCGGGGACGGCGACTGGCAAACCCGCCTTTCCCGTCTCGCTCCTGCCCGAGAATTTCGACGAGGATCGCGCCATCGCGATGATCGACCGGGGATGCGCGCCGCTCATGGGGCTTGAGACCGCGCTGGCCGCCGTTGCAGCGGTGCAGGGAATGCAGGGCAAGCCCGGCTGGCGGCCCTGGCCCGCGCCCTTGCCCGGCGAAACCCGCCTTATGGACGAGGCCGAGGGCAAGACGCTGCTCGCGGAAGCCGGGATCGCCGTGCCCAAGGGGGTATCGGCCCCGGATCTTTCGGCCCTCGCGACCCGGATCGACGACCTTGGGGCCCCGTTCGCCCTCAAGGGCCTTGGCTTTGCCCACAAATCCGAGGCGGGGGCCGTGCGGTTGGGCCTGTCCTCGCTCGCCGGTCAGGACCCGATACCGGGGGCGACCGGCTATCTGGCCGAGGAGATGGTCACGGGGACGGTCGCCGAGGTCCTGATCGGCGCGCGGCGCGATCCGGTCTATGGGGCGACGTTGACGCTGGGCATGGGCGGGGTGACTGCGGAACTGCTCGAGGATACGGTCACGCTGGTCCTGCCCGTCACCGGGGAAGACATTGCCGACGCCCTCCGTCGCCTCCGGCTCTGGCCGCTTCTGGACGGCTACCGGGGGCGGGCGCGGGCCGATACAGGCGTCGTGGTCGACACCGCGCTGAAGCTTCAGGCGATGCTCGCGGCCGATCCCGCGCTGGACGAGGTCGAGATCAACCCGCTCATGGTGGCGCGGCAAGGCGCGACCGCCGCCGATGCCCTGATCAAACGAAAGGACGATTGATGGAGATGCTGACCCAAGGCCCGATCCGCACAAGGACGGAAGGTCCGATCCTCGAGGTGACGCTCGACCGGCCCAAGGCCAATGCGATCGACGCAGCCACCAGCCGGATCATGGGCGAGACCTTCCGCGCCTTCCGCGACGATCCCGACCTGCGCGTGGCGATCCTGCGGGCCGAGGGCGAAAAGTTCTTCTGCCCCGGCTGGGATCTCAAGGCAGCCGCCGGCGGCGAGGCGCCCGACAGCGACTACGGCCCCGGCGGCTTCGGCGGCCTGCAGGAACTGCCCCGGATGAACAAGCCGGTGATCTGCGCGGTCAACGGCATCTGCTGCGGCGGCGGGTTCGAGATCGCGCTCTCCTGCGACCTGATCCTTGCCAGCAACACCGCGACCTTCGCCCTGCCCGAGATTCGCTCGGGCACCATCGCGGATGCCGCCTCGCTCAAGCTGCCCCGGCGCATCCCCTATCACGTGGCGATGGACCTGTTGCTGACCGGGCGCTGGGTGGACGCGGAAGAGGCGCTCCGCTGGGGCCTTCTGCGCGAGATCACGACGCCGCAGGAGCTTCTGCCGAAAGCCTGGGATCTGGCCCGGCTCCTGGCCTCGGGACCGCCCCTCGTGATGGCCGCGATCAAGGAGGTCGTGCGCGAGGCCGAGGACATGACCTTTCAGGATGCGATGAACCGGCTGACCCGGCGGCAGTTTCCGACCGTCGATACGCTCTATTCCAGCGAGGACCAGCTTGAAGGCGCGCGCGCCTTCGCCGAGAAGCGCGATCCGGTCTGGAAAGGGCGCTGAGTGCCGCGATGATCGACGGCAAGGCCGGATCCGCCCCGGGCACGGGGGGCGCGATCGTCAGCGAACCGCTGACGCAAGCCGCATTCGCCCCGTTCGGCGACGTGCTTGACACCGAAGGCGACCCGGACCGCCTGATCAACGAAGGGCGCTGCGGTCGGTGGCATGACCGGGCCCGGCTTGATTTCGGGGCGGAGGGGCGGGCGGGCATCAGCCTCTTTCGGTCCGAGACGGCAGAGCTTCCCTATCGGCTGACGCTGCTCGAACGCCACCCCGAAGGCAGCCAGGCCTTCCTGCCGATGACGGAACATCCGTTTCTGGTCGTGGTTGCCGGGGACGACGGCGGGCGGCCGACCGGCATCCGCGCCTTCATCGCCGCACCGGGACAGGGCGTGAACCTGCTTCGCGGCATCTGGCACGGTGTGCTGACGCCATTGGGCGGACCGGGCCTTTTCGCGGTGGTCGACCGGATCGGCCCCGGCCCCAACCTTGAGGAACACTCGCTGCCCGACCCCGGCCTTGTCCGGATGCAGGCCGGGAAAGGCCCACGCCACCTCCGAACCCCTCGATCGTAGCACAAACCC
>JAFIEN010000326.1 GCA_020832515.1 Rubellimicrobium sp.
GATCCCCACCCCGCCCGCCAGAAGCAGAATGTCATGGCCCTCATGCTGGCCAAGCGTGAATTCGCCGTAGGGCCCGTCGATCCCGATGGCGATTCCGCGGGGCAGCGTGCCGATCCGGTCAGTGTAGTCGCCCGCCTCCTTCACGATCAGCGACAGGCCCGGCCGGCGCGGGCTGTCGGCGATCGAGAAGGGATGGTCGAACAGCGGAAACCGCCGCCGGCCGTCGGTCATCCAGACGAACTGGCCGGCCTCGTAGCGCATCGGCCGCGTGCCGGGGCCGGGCTGGATGTCGAGCTCCCACATCCGTCCGGGCAGGCGCGTGACATGGGCAAGCCGCCAGGGCTGACGGTGCAACTGCGCCCAGCGCCAGCCGTAAAGGATGACGATCACCCCCGCGACCGCCGCCCCCGTCGCCCACCACAGAAATGCGACCGGTCCGCCCGCACTGTAGCGGCCCGCCGTCACCGCATGGTGCAAGCCACAGCCGACGGCGGTCAGACCCAGCACGACATGGCTTGCCCGCCAAAGCTCGTAGCGCCACGGCAGCCGGTCCCGCAGGACCGAGGTCAGGACAAGAAGCACGAGCGCGCCCAGACTGACGACCCCCGTCCGGTATTGCGGCAGCGTCAGATAGGCGATGCCCCGCTGCAGCGCGAGGTCCGGCCGGTCGATCCATGTGGGCATCAGATAGGCCAGCGGATGCAGGATCAGCGCCACCAGCACCCAGAGTGCGGCGATCTTGTGAAACGCCATGATCCTGTCGATGCCGATCCGGCCCGAGACGGTGTTGAACCGCCCCGAGGTGACGAATTGCACCGCCATCGCCGCCATGGCCGACAATCCCAACGCAGCCGCCAGCCGCCCCCAGTCGTCGTGCGGCGCGACGCGCCGGCCCAGCGCAAGCGCAAGGGGCAGGGCGCAGACCAGGACATAGAGCAGCGCCAGTGCCCTGCCGGACAGTCGCAGGCCGTGCGGTTCGGCCCGAGGACCGCCCCTGGGCACAGCCACTTGCGCACGGTGACCATCGGGTTTGGCAGTATCGGTCATCCGGTCGGGTCCTGCTTCGGGTGATCTTTCGTCAGGTGCCGTCATCGGTACACGCCCTGCCCGACCCTGCCTTGATCCCGGTCAAGGCGCGCGGCGCAAGGCCGGTGTAACGCTCATCGCGACCAGATCGGCACAGCCTCCGGGGGTGAGAGATGAGACTGACGTCGCCTTTGCCTGTTGCAGCGGTCCTTGCGGCCCATGCGTTTCTGGCGGCACCCGCCGCGGCCCAGGCCGAGAGCGCGGCCGATGAGCTTGCCCGTATCGTCGAGTTGTGGCTGGGCTCGGGCCATGGTGATCACGGCTCGTTGTCCTTCACCTACTGGAACGACGAGGGGGCGGTCCCACCGGCCTGTGCCGCCTGCCATTCCGGCCCGGCCTTCGTCGACTGGCTGGGGGCCGACGGCAGCAGCTTCGGGATCGTCGACCATCCCGCCCCGATCAATTCCACCGTCGACTGCGCCGCCTGCCACACCAGCGCCGCACATGCGCTGAGCGCGGTCACCTTCCCCTCGGGCGTGACGGTCGAGGGGCTGGGGCCGAATGCCGTCTGTACCGTCTGCCATCAGGGCCGGCAGTCGAACGATTCAGTCGCCGCCGCGACCGAGGGCCTGCCCGACGATGCCGTGTCGGAAGACCTGGCCTTTCTCAACATCCATTACGGCATTGCCGCCGCCGTCATGCACGGAGGCGAGGTGCGGGCAGGCTTTCACTATCCCGGCAAGACCTATCAGGGCCGCTTCGCCCATGTGCCGGGCGCCGATACCTGCGTCGCCTGTCATGACCCGCACAGTTCCGCCGTGGCCACCGACGGCTGTCTGGCCTGCCACCGCGGGGTCGAGGACATCCGCGCCATCCGCACCCGCCACGGCGATTTCGACGGCGACGGCGACCAGAGCGGCGGCATCCATGCCGAGATCCTGGGTCTGCAGGCCCGGCTCTACTCGGCGATCCAGACCTATGCGCGCGAGGTCGCGGATGCGCCTGTCGTCTATGCGCCGGGCACCTTTCCCTATTTCTTCCACGACACAGACGGCGACGGCCTGCCCGGCGAAGGCGAGGCAATCTTTCCCAACCGCTATCAGAGCTGGACCCCGCGCCTGCTGCGGGCGGCCTACAACTACCAGGTCGCGCGGAAGGACCCGGGCGGCTATGTCCACAATCCGACCTATCTGATGCAACTGCTCCACGACAGCCTCGACGACCTGTCGGGCAGCGTCGACATCGACATGTCGGGGTTGATCAGGCCCTGATCCCGGGCCATTGCACCGGACGGATCGGGTCCAGTCGCGTGGTCCCGCCGCGGCCGCGGCGCATATGCGGAACCGGGTGGCAGGAGAGCGGTTTCGCCGCGCTGCGAACCGGCCGTCATGCCACCTTCGTGACGTCACGTCACGAAGGGTTTACGGGCGCAACCTGTCCGACCCGACCTAGAATCGGCGTATCGTGGCAGTCACTTCGGGTGTCGTGACGCCGGAAACCGAAACCATGAGGGGACCTGCCCTTCGCAAAACCTGAACGGAGATCGCCTCTATGTGTCTTGCCTGCTGGGACCCGGCCGTTGCTCAGGCCGCAGGGATCGACCCCTGCCACTGCGGCGCGCCCTATACGATGGCCGCCTATGCCCGGCTTGAAGCCGACCTGAACCGCCGTCAGATGATCGGCGGCATGGGGGCGGTCGTGGGCATGTTCGCGGGCTTCGGCCTGCAACCCTCCGAGGTTCGCGCCCAGCCTGCGGGCCAGCCCCTCCTGCTCACCAACCTGCGCTATTTCGATGGCGAGACGCTGGCCATGCAGGAAGGCCGCAACATCCTGATCGAGGGCGGCCGCATCGCGGGCTTTCCCGGCATCGACGAGATCCCTGAAGGCGCCGAGATCATCGACTGCGGCGGCCGCAGCGTCATTCCCGGCCTGATCGACTGCCACTGGCACGCCACGCTTGTCGGCGTCAGCCAGCTTGTCGCCATGACGCAGGACCCGGGCTTCATCCACCTCATGGCGGGGCGCGAGGCGGGGGCCACGCTCATGCGCGGCTTCACCACGGTGCGCGATGTGGGCGGACCTGCCTTCGGCCTCAAGCTTGCCATCGACCAGGGGGCGGTGACGGGGCCGCGCATCTTTCCCTCGGGTGCAATGATCTCGCAGACCTCGGGCCACGGCGATTTCCGGCTGCGCAGCGAGTTGCCCCGGTTCCCGAACACGCCCCCCAATGCGATCGAACAGCAGGGCGTCGCGCTGATCGCCGACGGGGCGGATGCCGTGCTGCGGGCCACGCGCGAACAGCTGATGAAGGGCGCAAGCCAGATCAAGATCATGGCGGGTGGCGGGGTTTCGTCGCTCTACGATCCGCTTGACACCACGCAATACACCGAACGCGAGATGCGCGCGGCCGTCGAGGCGGCCGAGGATTGGGGCACCTATGTCTGCGCCCATGTCTACACGCCCGGCGGGATCCAGCGCGCCATCGCGGCGGGGATCAAGTCCATCGAACACGGACAACTGGCGGACGAAGAAACCGTCCAGTTGATGGGGGATGCCGGTGTCTGGTGGTCGATCCAGCCCTTCCTGGCCGACGAGGATGCAAACCCCAAATCCGACCCGATCCAGCAGGCCAAACAGCTTGAAGTGGCCGAAGGCACGGTGCGCGCATTCGACCTTGCCGCCACCTACGGCGTGCCGCTGGCGTTCGGGACGGATATCCTGTTCAACCCCGCCGGCACCGGCAGCCAGGGCCGCCAGCTTGCAAAATTCGCCCGCTTCATGTCGCCGCTCGAGGCCCTGCACAAGGCCACCGGTGCCGCGGGCCAGCTTCTGGCCCTGTCCGGCCCGCGCGCGCCCTATGACGGGCGTCTGGGTGTGATCGCCGAAGGGGCTTTCGCCGATCTTCTGGTCGTCGATGGCGATCCCGAGAGCGACCTTGACTGGCTGGATGACAGCACCAACCTGAGGCTCATCATGAAAGGCGGACGCGTGTACAAGGAGACGCTGCAATGACCCGTACCCTCACCCTTCTTGCCCCGCTGGCAGGTGCTGCGGCCGCAGCGCTTGTTGCAGTGGCGCCCCGAACCGCCGAGGCGCAGGCCCTTGGCGACTGGTCCTTCCAGATCACCCCCTATGTCTGGTTCGAGGGGATCAACGGCGACATCACGCCGGGCACCGGCGCCCCCCCGCTCGAGATCGACGCCAGCTTCTCGGATATTCTCGAGGATCTGAACTCGGCCTTCTTCCTGCACGGTCTGGCGCGCAGCGGTGATTTCGTGCTGTTCTTCGACCTCAGCACCTCGTCGTCGTCGCGCGGGGGGCTGATCCCGCCGGGCATTCCGGCCGAGGGCAGCCTGAGCCAGACCTCGCTCACGCTGGCGGGCGGATACCGGGTGGTGGACAATCCGCAGGGCCATTTCGATCTTCTGGCCGGCGCCCGCGCCTGGTGGATCGAGGCCGAGGTGGACGTTCCCGCCGCCG
>JAFIEN010000327.1 GCA_020832515.1 Rubellimicrobium sp.
CCGCCATCGGCGACGGGCTGTCCGACCTGTGGGAGCTGTTCCAGTTCGCTGATGCCGAACTTGTCGCCCCCCGCACCTGGGACCTGCGCCTGCGCCTGCGCGGGCAGGCGGGCACCGATGGTGTCATGCCGCAGGACTGGCCCCCCGGATCGCGCTTCGTCCTTCTGGACGGCGTGCCCGAACAGATCCCGCTGGCCCCCTCGGCCCTTGGCGTCACGCGTCATTATCGCTGGGGGCCGGCAGCGCAGCCCAGCGACAGCCCGACCTGGCGCCACGCGGCCCGCGCCTTCGACGGGATCGGCCTGCGCCCCTATGCCGTCTGTCACCTGCGCGCCGCAACCGCCGCCAACGGCACCCTGACCCTTGGCTGGACCCGCCGCACCCGACTTGGCGGCGATGCCTGGGGCCCCGAGGATGTGCCCCTGTCCGAGGCCGCCGAGCGTTACCGCATCCGTGTCGTCAAGGATGGCGTCACCCGGCGCGAAGTGACCGTGACGCAGCCCGCCTTCACCTATGGGGCGGCCCAGCAGGGCACCGACGGCGTCACCACGCCCTTCCGGATCGAGGTCGCGCAACTGTCGGAAACCTTCGGCCCCGGACCCTTCCGCCGGGTCCAGTTCGACTGAGCGCCGCCCATGCGACCGATCCTGCCCGCCGATCTTGATCTTGCCGCGCGCTGGCTGCTGACCTTGCCCATGGCAGCCCGCCCCGCGGCCATGGCCGGGTTGATGGACGACGCCGATGAGGCCGACCTCTTTCGCCGCCGCACCGGCCGCGCCCATCCCCGGAACGGTGACGGATCGCTTCTCTGCCTCCTGCTCCTCTGCCCGCGCGAGACGGCGCGGACCTGCGGCACCGACTATCTGGAGGCGCTTCAGGCGGTGCTTGATGGAATCGCGCTCTGGCGACAGGGCCGGGCAAGGGGGTTTTCGGATGACGAATGGGGCCTATCTGTGCCAGAATGCGCCAAGATCAGGGAGGCCCGACATGGCATATCCGAAACCCAGCATCGCCGAGCTTGATCCGGTCTGGCGCCGCATCCGCCAGGAGGCCGAGGCCGCAATCCGGGACGAACCCCTGATGGGCGGCCTGATCCATTCCGGCGTGCTGCATCACCCGACCTTCGAACGCGCGCTGGCCTATCGCATCTCGCTCAAGCTCAATTCCGGCGAGATGTCCGAGCAGATCCTGCGCGAGATCGCCGACGAGGCCTATCTGGACGACCCGACCATCATCGAAGCCGCCCGGGCCGACCTGATGGCCGTCTACGAACGTGACCCGGCCTGCCATCGCTACCTGCAGCCGCTCTTGTATTTCAAGGGCTTCCAGGCGGTGCAAAGCTACCGCCTTGGCCATTGGCTCTGGCAACAGGGCCGCCACGACTTTGCCTATTTCGTGCAGATGCGCGTGTCCGAAACCTTCGGCGTCGACATCCACCCCGCCGCCCGGATCGGCAAGGGCATCATGATCGACCACGCCCATTCCATCGTGATCGGCGAGACGGCCGTGGTGGGCGACAACGTCTCGATGCTGCATTCGGTCACTCTGGGCGGGACCGGCAAATCCGACGGCGACCGGCATCCCAAGATCGGCAATGGCGTGCTGATCGGGGCAGGGGCCAAGGTTCTGGGCAATATCAGCGTGGGCAATTGCTGCCGCATCGCGGCAGGATCTGTCGTTCTGGCCGATGTGCCGCCCTGCAAGACGGTCGCGGGCGTGCCCGCCCGTATCGTGGGCGAGGCCGGCTGCGACCAGCCCGCCGTGAAGATGGACCAGATCCTGCCGCAGACGATCTGACGGCGTGATGCGTCGCGTCCTGATCCTGCTTGCGGCGCTTGTCGTCGCAGTCACCGCCTATTTCGCGGCCACCGGCCTTGTCCTCTACCGTGTCGCGGCCGAACTTCTGCGCGTGGGCGGGCTCGAGGCGATGATCGCCGGAGCGCAGGAGCCCCCACAGGACCCCCGCGACCTTGGTTGGCGGGGCGATCCACAGGCCGCCTTCGGCATGGATTTCGTCGAGGTCCTTCTGCCCGGCGAGATCGGCCCGCTGCCTGCATGGATCGTCCCGCCCGATTCCGCCGGGCGTATGGCCGCGATCTATGTTCACGGCATTGCGGGCGCGCGCGAGGATGGCTACCGCCATCTGCCGCTCCTGCGCGAGGGCGGGGTGCCGGTCCTGCTCCTGTCCTATCGCGGCGATCCCGGCGCACCCCTGCCCGATGGCGGGGTCCATTCCTTCGGCATCGCGGAATGGGCCGATCTCGAGGCCGCGGCCGACTGGTGGGTGGATCAGGGGGCCGAGCGGCTGATCATCGTCGCCGAAAGCATGGGCGGCGGCATCACCGGCCAGTGGCTGGCCCGCACAGCCCATGCCGACCGTGTGGCCGGCATCGCGCTCGATTCCCCCGCGCTCTCTTTCCGCCGCGTGCTGGCCGGGCTTGCCGATGCCCGCAACCTGCCCTTCCCCGATACCATCGCCCGCACGGCCCTGCTCTGGCAGGCAGCACTCGGCCCCGTCGACATGCGCCCGGCCGAGGTCGAGGATCGCCTCGCCGCCTACCCCGGGCCGGTCTTCCTTGCGCATGGCACCGGCGACCGGATCGTGCCGGCGGCCATATCGGCCGATCTGGCCGCCGCGCGCGACGCCCCGACGATCACTGTCACGACCACCGCCGACCACTTGCAAAGCTGGCACGAAGACCCCGACGGTTATGCCGAAGCCTTCGCCCGCTTCCTGCGCTTCGCGACCGTACCCTGAGCCCGCCCGACCCATAGACAGCCCGGCACGGACGGCGGCCCCGACAGCCAGGGCCCGCCTCCTGCGGCAATCCACAGGGGCTGGACATCCGCCATCAGCGAAGGGATCCTGCCAACCAGCGCCGGCTGCCCTTGCCGGCCCGGCTCCAACAGGAATGGTCCCCGGATGGCCGACAGCATCATCATCGGCGGAGGCGGCGAAGGCCACCGCGACCAGCAGCATCTGCTTCTTGGCATGGCCAATCGCCACGGCCTGATCGCAGGCGCCACAGGTACCGGCAAGACGGTCACGATGCAGATCATGGCCGAAGGCTTTTCGGCCGCCGGCGTCCCGGTCTTCCTGTCGGATGTGAAGAGCGATGTTTCGGGCATGGCGCACGCCGGCGATCCGTCGGGGCGCCTCCACGAGGCCTTCACCCGCCGCACCGAAACGATCGGGATCGACCTCGAGTACCAGCCCTGTCCCGTTGCCTTCTGGGATATCTTCGGCCAGCAGGGCACGCCGGTCCGCGCGACAGTGGCGGAAATGGGACCGCTCCTGCTGGCGCGGCTGCTGAACCTCACCGATGTGCAGGAAGGCGTGCTGAACGTGGTCTTCCGCGTCTCGGACGAACAGGGCCTGCCACTGCTCGACCTGCCCGACCTGCAGGCGCTCCTGCGTTGGTGCGGCCAGAACGCACGCGACCTTTCGCTGGCTTACGGCAATGTCACCACCGCCTCGATCGGCGCGATCCAGCGCGCGCTCCTGTCGCTCGACAACCAGGGCGGGGCCGAGCTTTTCGGCGAACCGGCCCTCAGCCTGTCCGATTTCATCGCCCATGACGGGGGCGGCCGCGGCGTGATCAACATCCTCGCCGCCGACCGGCTGATGAATGCACCCAAACTCTATGCGATGTTCCTGCTCTGGCTCCTCTCGAGCCTCTTCGAGGAGCTGCCCGAGGTGGGCAATCCGGAAAAGCCCGTGATGGTCTTCTTCTTCGACGAGGCGCATCTCCTGTTCAACGGCGCCCCGCGCGCGCTGGTCGAAAAGGTCGAACGGGTCGCCCGGCTGATCCGCTCCAAGGGTGTGGGCATCTATTTCGTGACCCAGAACCCCGCCGACATTCCCGAAACGGTGCTGGGTCAGCTCGGCAACCGCATCCAGCATGCCCTGCGCGCCTTCACCGCAAAGGACCGGGCCGAGCTCGAAAAGGCCGCCCGCACCTATCGTGACAATCCCCGCTTCCGGACCGCCGACGCCATCCGCGAGGTCGGCACGGGCGAAGCGCTGACCTCGTTCCTTGATGCGAAGGGCATCCCCGGGATGGTCGAACGCACGCTGATCCGCCCGCCCGCATCGGCCATCGGCCCCCTGCCTCCCGATGCCCGCGCGGCCATGATCGCGGCCTCGCCGCTGCAGGCGCGCTACGGGACCCGGATCGACCGCGACAGCGCGCACGAAATGCTGGCCCGCCGCGCCGCCGAGGCATCCGCCGCGGCCGAAGCCTTTGCGGCCGGCACCGAGCCCGCGCGCGAATTCAACCACGCCCGCCGCTACGACGGCACCACCGCGCGCGGCACAGCCCCTCGCAGCGCCGCCAAACCCCGCGCGAACAGCAGGTCCCAGCCGCAGGGCATCGGCGACGCCCTCGGCACCGCGGTCCTGAAGGAACTTCAGGGCACGACAGGCCGCCGCATCGTCCGCGGCATCCTCGGCGGCGTCTTCAAGGGCCGCTGATCCCGCTGCGTCCCA
>JAFIEN010000328.1 GCA_020832515.1 Rubellimicrobium sp.
CGGCTTCGAGCGGTCCAACCTTGTCATCGCGACGCCTACGGGCACCGGCTGGATCGATCCCGAAGGCCAGACCGCGCTGGAATATGTGCTGCGCGGGGATGTGGCCACGGTCTCGGTCCAGTATTCCTATCTGGCAAGCTGGCTTGCTCTGATCGCCGTGCCCGACTACGGGGCCGAGACCGCGCGCGAGGTGTTTTCGGCCGTCTATGGGTACTGGAAAGACCTTCCGGCCGATGCCCGCCCGCGACTGTATCTCAACGGGTTGAGCCTTGGGTCATACAATTCCGACCTCAGCCATGACCTGCATCAGGTCATCGGCGATCCCTATGACGGGGCGTTCTGGGTCGGCCCGCCCTTCAACAGCCGGACCTGGACCCAGATCACCCGGTCGCGGAACGAAGGCTCTCCGGCGTGGTTGCCGCGGTATGGCGACGGGTCGACCGTGCGCTTCACCGCGCAACAGAACGCGCTCGAGGGGGATTTCGCACCCTGGAGCCCGTTCCGCATCGTCTATCTGCAATATGCCAGCGACGGGATCGCGTTCTTCGATCGTCAGGCTGCCTGGCGCAAGCCGGACTGGATGCACCCCCCCATCGGCCCCGATGTCTCGCCCGATTTCGTCTGGATCCCGGTCGTCACCTTCCTGCAACTGGGCGTCGATCTCATGACGGCGGTCCTTCCCCCGATCGGCTTTGGACATACCTATCATTTCGACCACTATGTCGATGGCTGGCTTGCCCTGACCGACGCGCCCGGCTGGACGCCCGAAAGCATCGCGGCGCTGAAGGCAAGGATTGCGGCGGACCGGCCCTGAGCCAGACCGTCCCGAGGCAAGGAAAGGCTGCCCCGCCATGACGGAACCCACTGCAAAGCTTGCCAAGCGCCGCAAGGGCGATCCGGTACTTGTCGACCTTGCCCTGCAGGGCGGCGGATCGCACGGGGCCTTTACATGGGGCGTGCTCGACCGGCTGCTGGAAGAAGACTGGCTGACCATCGAAGGCATCTCGGGCACGTCGGCGGGCGCGATGAATGCCGCCGTTCTGGCAGCCGGCATGGCGGCCGGCGGCCGCGAGACCGCGCGCGAGATGCTGACCGCCTTCTGGCGCCGCACATCGGAAGCGGCCCGCTTCAGCCCCTTCCGTCGTGGGCCATTCGAGATCGCGACGGGCAGTTGGTCTCTCGACAATTCGCCGGCCTTCGTCGTGATGGATCTGATGGCGCGGCTTGTCTCGCCCTATGCGCTGGGTGGTGCCGCCGGCAATCCGCTACGCGAGATCCTGTGCGACCTGATCGACTTTCCGGCCCTTGCGAATGGCCCGACCAAGCTGTTCATCACCGCGACCAACGTGCATACCGGCCAGGGGCGGGTCTTCCGGCGCCACGAGATCAGCGTCGATGTGCTGCTGGCATCGGCCTGTCTGCCCTCACTCTATCAGGCGATCGAGATCGACGGCGTGCCCTATTGGGACGGGGGCTATGCGGGCAACCCGACGATGACGCCCTTGATCCGCGAATGCGAAAGCAACGACACCTTCCTTGTCCAGATCAACCCGGTCGCCCGCGACGAAACCCCCCGCACCGCGCGCGAGATCGCAAGCCGGCTGAACGAGATTTCGTTCAACGCGCAGCTTCTGAAAGAGCTTCAGATGATGGCCCTCTTGCGCCGCGTCGTCGACCCCGGCAACGACGAGGCGCGGCACTGGAAGGAAATGCGCATCCACCGGATCACCTCGGACGTGATGGTGCAGCTGGGGCATTCCTCGAAGCTCAATGCCGAATGGGACTTCCTGCAGATGCTGTTCGACGAGGGCAGGCGCGCCGCAATCGCCTTCGGGCAGGCGCATCTTGACGATGTGGGCGTGCGCTCGACTTTCGACATCGAAAGCCTGATCGAGGCCTCCGAGGTCGACCGGCCACCGATCTAGACGCCACCTGCAGCCATCCCGCAGCCCGAAACTTCGCTCTGGCAAAGATGCCCCGTCTCGGGCAATCTTCACATATCCGCGAGGGAGGGGTAAAGGCACGTCCCGGACGGTCAGAGTCAATGACGGGATAGGCAAAATGACAATCGATAGCGGTTCGAACGACAGCGGGGCCGGCCGGGGCTGGTTTCTGTTTCTGGGTATCGCCATGGTCGCGCTTGGGGTGATCGGGCTGGGCATGACCTTCACCCTGACGGTCGTGACCGTCTTCTGGTTCGGGGTGCTGGCCATCGTGGCGGGGGCGGTGCAGATCGTCGATGCCTTCGGCGGGCGGGGCCTCGGGGCCACGATCTGGAACATCATCATCGGTGTGGTCTACATCATTGCCGGTTTCCTCTTGATCACCATGCCCATCTCGTCGGCCTTCTGGCTGACACTGTTCATCGCCGCCTCGTTCGTGGTCAGCGGCATCGTGCGGATCGTGCAGGCCTTCGCATCGGGCATGGGTGCGGGCACGCGGATCTGGTTCATCATCTCGGGCGCGCTGTCGATCGTGCTGGGCGTGATGCTCTATGGCTTCGTCACCCCGTCCGATGTCGAGGCGCTGGCCACCCCGGAAGGGCAGGTAGCCTGGATCGCGGAATGGGGATGGGTGCTGGGCATGTTCGTGGCGATCGAATTCCTGATCTCGGGCATCACCTTCCTGGCCGCCGGCATGACGATGAACTCTGACCGGGCCGCCTCGACCTGAGGCCCGGTTCCGGACCGTGCGAAGGTGTGGGAGGTTGCCCCTTCGTGCGGTCCGCAGGCATCGCGATCCTTCCCCTGCGCCCAAGGCCCGGCGGGGCGCTGCGGGCGCGTCGCCGCGTCCAGTGTGATCGGGTCCCGACCGCCGGTGACATCGCAGGCTGATCCTGTGGGCTGACATGCCTGAATGTCCTGCGCGCAATGCACCGCGTGGATGGCCCCCGGATTGACATCCCCCGCACTTCACGACACCTGATAGCGCCAGCCGCAATGCCTGACGGAGCACGCCAAATGTCCATCCCCCAGTCCGGCGGCGGCACGATCGAGCGGCCCGAACAGATGGTCGAATACATCGCCGAAGGCTGCAAGCCCAAGGCCGAGTGGCGCGTGGGGACCGAGCACGAGAAATTCGGCTTTCTGACCGATACCCTGCAGCCGCTGCCTTATGACGGCGACAGGTCGATCCGGGCCCTGCTCGAGGGGCTGGCCGCGCGGTTTGGCTGGAGCCGGATCGAAGAGGGCGGGCAGATCATCGGGCTTGCGCGGGGCGGGGCCAGCGTCAGCCTCGAGCCCGGGGGGCAGTTCGAACTCTCCGGTGCGCCGCTGGCCACGATCGCCGAGACCGAAGCCGAGCTTCGCGGGCATCTGGACGAGGTCGCCTCGCTGGCCGGGCCGATGGGTGTGGGCTTCCTCGCGATGGGGGCCGCGCCGGTCTGGAGCCACGAGACGATGCCCAGGATGCCCAAGGGCCGTTACCGGCTGATGACCGATTACATGGGCCGGGTCGGCACGCATGGCACGCAGATGATGTACCGGACCTGCACCGTGCAGGCCAATCTCGATTTCGCGTCAGAGGCGGACATGGTGCAGAAGCTGCGCGTCGCACTTGCCCTGCAGCCGGTGGCGACGGCGCTGTTCGCCGCCTCGCCTTTCTTCGAGGGGAAGGTCAACGGGCACCGGTCCTGGCGGTCCCGGATCTGGCGGGGGCTGGATGATGCGCGCACGGGCATGCTGCCCTTCGTCTTCGAAGATGGCATGGGGTTCGAGCGCTGGGTGGACTGGGTCCTCGATGTGCCGATGTATTTCGTCTATCGCGACGGGGTCTATATCGATGCGCTGGGCCAATCGTTCCGGGACTTCCTGAAGGGCCGGCTTCCGGCGCTTCCAGGGGAATTGCCGACACTGTCGGATTTCGCCGATCATCTGACGACCGTCTTTCCAGAGGCGCGCGTCAAGCGCTTCATCGAGATGCGGGGCGCCGATGCCGGATCGACCGGGATGATGCTGGCGCTGCCGGCCTTCTGGGTGGGGTTGATGTACGATCAGGACGCGCTGGACGCGGCATGGGACCTTGTGAAGGGCTGGGATGCCGAGACGCGCGAGGGGTTGCGGGTAGCGGCCTCGGAACGGGCGCTGAAGGGTGCTGCGGGCGGCGTGGTGCTTGGGGATCTTGCGCGCGAGGTGCTCGAGATCGCCGGGGCCGGGCTTGCGGCGCGGGGGCTGGACGAGGGTCGTTTTCTGGACCCTCTGGTCGAGATCGCCACAAGCGGTGAGACGCAGGCGGACCGGATGCTTGCCGCATACGAGGGCGACTGGGCGGGCGAGGCGGCGCGCGTCTACCACGACTGGCGTCTGTGACGGCGGGGGCGGGGGGGGGGGGGGGGGGGGGGGGGGGGGGGGGGGGGGGGGGGCCCCCACCCCCCGGGGGGGGGGGGGGGGGGGGGGGGGGGGGGGGGGCGCGCCCCCCCGCGGCAAAGCCGCTCCCCCCGGGATATTTTCGAACAAAAGAAGCAGC
>JAFIEN010000457.1 GCA_020832515.1 Rubellimicrobium sp.
GGGGGGGGGGGGGGGGGGGGGGGGGGGGGGGGGGTGGAGGGGGGGGGGGGGGGGGGCCTGGGGGGGTGTTGTTTCGCGGGGGGGGGGGGCGTGGGCCCCCCGGGCCTCCGGCCCTCCCCCCGGAGTATTTCGACCAAAGCGAGACACGGAGCAGGGCCTGCATTGGGCTGGGCGGGGACCCTTGGCCTAACGGGGTTGAAGCACCTCGTGCTGATGGGCCTTGCGATAGGCCAGCGGCGTCATGCCGTGATGGGCGCGGAACAGCTTGTGGAAATGCGACAGGTTGGGGATGCCGCAATCGGCGGCGATCTCGGCCAGCGGGTCGCCGGTTCCGCCAAGCCTGCGGGCGGCGAATTCCATGCGCCGGGCGTTCACGTAATCCGACGGGGTCTGGTCCAGATAGCGGCGCATCATCCGGCTGACATGGGGATGCGCCCGGCCCGCGACCCGGGCAAGGCCGGCGGCCCCGTCGCGGAAGACCGCCGGATCACGCGCCGCGGCGCAGGCGCGGGACAGCCAGTCGGGCATGTCGGTCGCGGCGCTCGGGGCTTCGTCCATGAGGCTGGCGAGAAGCGGCAGGAGGAAGGCTTCGGCCTCGAGCGCGGTGCGGGACGAGCGTTCAAGGCGCAGGGCAGCCTGATTGATTGCGGCCATCTGGCGGCCGTCGCGCCGGGCCCCCTCGGGCAAGGCCGCGCGCGACCAGAAAAAGTGGCCCAGAAGCGCGGGATGGCGGGCGCCGAGCCCGGCGATCAGTTCGGGATGGAACGAGAGCGAGACGAGGATCGGCGCCTCGCCCCGACCTTGCAGGGCATGGGCATCGCCGGGGCGCAGGAAGCGCAGGTCGCCTTCGGCAAGTTCCTCGCGGGTGTCGGGCAGGTGGTGCCGGACCGTGCCGTTCTGGACCCAGATCAGTTCGGGAAAGTCCTGTTCGTGCAGCCGCGCGGGACGGCGGCTTGACAGGGCGGCGCGGGCAAGATGGACCTGCTGCCCGGGCGGCAGGATGTCACGATGGGACAGGCGGAGCGGTCCGGGCATGGGCTGAGCGTATCACGGCCCGCGCCCGGGCGGGCAAGCCCATTCATGCCGCAGTGCAGCATTTTGTTTCGCGGCTGTTGTCGGGCAGCATCCCGGTGCGCTGGTGTCCTAGAGCGCGATCACATCAGTTAGAAGCGTATCCTGCGTTTCGTATGTAGTTTGCGCATTCGTCTTCCGTGAAGCTGTCGAGCAGCGCCCCGAGGCGTTTCCATACGGCTTGGACGGTTCGTTCGGACGCGGTTCGCATGAGATGCTTGAGCTTGGCGAAGACCTGTTCGATCGGGTTCAGATCCGGGCTGTAAGGTGGCAGGAAGAGCAGATGCGCGCCTGCGGCGCGGATGGCCTTGCGCACTGCACTGCCCTTGTGGCTGCCGAGATTGTCCATGATCACCACGTCGCCCGGGCGCAGGGTCGGGGCGAGCACCTGCTCGATATAGGCGCGGAACAGCTCGCCATTGATCGGGCCATCGAACACGCAAGGCGCGTCGATCCGGTCTACCCGCAGCGCACCGACGAAGGTCATCGTGCGCCAGTGTCCGTGCGGGCTGCGCCCGGGCAGGCGCGCGCCTTTCGGGCCCCAGCCGCGCAGCGGCGCCATGTTGGTCTTCACCCAGGTTTCATCTATGAAGACAAAGCGCCGCGGGTCGATCCGGTGCTGGTGGCGTCGCCAGCGCGCACGGCGGCGGGCGATGTCGGGCCGTTCGGTCTCGGCCGCGAGAACGGTCTTTTTTTGAACGACAGACCCTCGGCGTGGACGAAATTCCACAGCGCGCCGTAGCTGACCCTGATCCCGCGCGCGGCCAGTTCGGCCTGGAGCTGGCGCAGTGGCAGCGAGGGCTGCTCGGCCAGGCGCGCCAGCGCAAAGTCCCGCCCCGGAGCCATCGCATCGCGCCGCTTCCCGCCCATCGGCCGGGCCGCCGCACTCCCCGTCGCCCGCCACCGCTGCGACCACTTCACCACGCTCGATACGCTCACGCTGAACAGCATGGCGACCGAGCGCACCGTCTCACCCGCGGCAACACGCGCAACAACACGCTCCCGAAGGTCATTGGACAAGGGTCTCGCCATAGATGCTGGCCTCCTTCCCCAGCATCCATGTTGAATCAGATCATCTCCCGGTTGGGAATCCCAGATTCCTCCTGAAACGATCCCGCTCTAGTCCTTGCGCCCCATCGCCTTGATTGCGGCGACGCCGCTTTCGCCCAGCGCAATCGCCGCGAAGGGGCCGCCGACGCAGGCAAGCGAAGGGTCCTGCGGATCGGCCGGCCCGGCCTTGGCGAAAAGCGCCTCGGCCCAGTTTTCGGCATTGTCCTGCGGCTGGTAGCCAAGGAACGGCACGCGGGCGTTCGAGACCGGGGCGCGGGTGTTGTTGGAAACCCCATAGGCCACGGCAAAGCCTGTGACAGGCGTGTCGATGGCGCGGGTGACGAGGCGGATCATGTCGGCATGGGACAGCCATGTCCCCAGGGCGCGGGTGTTCTGCGGCTCGGGCGTGCAGGAGAGGATGCGCAGGTGGACCGATTCGAGGCCGCGCTTTTCCCAGTAGAGGCGGCCCAGATCCTCGGCAAAGCATTTGGCGAGGCCGTAGAACGTGTCGGGGCGGTGGGGGACGTCCGTATCGATGCCGGCATTGGTGGGATACATGCCGACGGCATGGATCGAGGAGGCATAGATCACGCGGCGCGCGCCGTGGCGCCAGGCGGCCTCCCAGATGTTGTAGGCGCCCATGAAATTGGGGCCCCAGAGCTCTTCGAACGGCTTTTCGTCCACGACCGCTCCGAAATGCACGACCATCTCGGCCCCTTCGAGAAGGGGGTCGATCTGGCTCATCTCGGCCAGATCGGCGCTGACCCATGTCTCGTTCGGCAGAAGCGCTTCGGGGGCGGGGGCGATGTCTGTCGAGAGCAGTTCGCGCGCCATCCGCGAGAGGGGCTCGCGCAGCGACATGCCAAGCGAGCCGCGGGCACCGGTGAGGACGATCTTGGTGAGCATCGGGTCTCTCCTGTCTTGGGGGGGGGGGGGGGGGGGGGGGGGGGGGGGGGGGGGGCGGGGGGGGGGGTTGCGGGCCCCCCCCCCCCCCCGGCTGCGCCTCCCCCCGGGATATTTGGAAACAAAAGAAGCGGGAGGTCAGATCACCGCGCGTTCGAGCAGGGGTTCGTTCTTCGGGATGCGGTCCCAGGTGAAGGGGGAGAGGTCGAGTGTCCGGTAGCTGCCGTGGATGACGAGTTCCGACAGGCCGCGGCCCACGGCAGGGGCCTGTTGCAGGCCGTGGCCGGAAAAGCCGTTGGCGAAGAGGAAGTTCGGCAGGTCGGGGTGGGGCCCGACGACCGCGTTCTGGTCAAGCGTGTTGTAGGCGTAATGGCCGACCCAGGAATTGCGGAGCCTGACGCGTTCGAAGGCGGGGATGCGGGTGGCGATGGCGGGCCAGACCTTGTTCTCCCACAACTCGTGATCCATGCGGAAATCATCGTAGGCGACGGCGGGATCGCCGTCTTCGGGCGGGCAGCCGGCCATGTAGCTGCGCCCGTCGGTGCGGACATGGACGCCACTTGGGTCGATGGTCAGGGGCAGGTCCTTTGGCAGGGGATCGGCCGCATCGAAGACGAAGGTGAAGCGGCGGCGCGGTTCGACGGGGATGTCGAGGCCGGCCATCCGGGCGGTCGCGGCGGCGCGGGGGCCCGTGGCGTTGATCACGGTGCCTGCGGCGATGGTTTCGCCGCCGGCGAGGGTGATGTGGGTCACGCGGCCATTGGCGGTCGTGATGCCGGTCACCTCGTTGTGGATATATTCGGCGCCCATCGCGCGGGCCTTGCGGCGGAACCAGTCGAAGATCGTGCCGCCGTCGAAATAGCCTTCGTCCACCGGGTTGTGCGAGCCCGCGATGATGCCGTCGAGATCGTAGAAGGGCCACTCAGTAGCGATCTGGTCGGGGGTCAGGATGCGGGTGGCCGCACCCAGGCGGTTCTGCATGGCGGCATTGGCGCGGAGAGTCTCGGCAAAGGCGGGGGTATCGGCGAGGTAGAGATAGCCGAAGGCGTGCAGCAGGATCTCGGGGGCTTCGGGATCGGCCATCCAGTGCTTGAAATTGCGGATGAAATCCACGCCGAACTGGCTGACGCGGACGTTGATCTCGGTGCCGAACTGCTGGCGGATGCAGGAATTGGTATGGGTGGTCGAGGCCCATTGGTAGCCGGGGTCGCGTTCGACCACGAGGATACGGCCCCGGAAATCGGGGTTGCGGGCCGTCCACCAGGCGGCGGCGGAGCCGATCATCGCGCCGCCGATGATGACGAGGTCGTAGGCGGTGTGGGCGGGGCTGGTGGTCATCGGAAGGTCTTCCTGGCGAGGTGGGGGGGGGGGGGGGGGGGGGGGGGGGGGGGGGGGGGGGGGGGGGGGGGG
>JAFIEN010000329.1 GCA_020832515.1 Rubellimicrobium sp.
TAGGCGAGGGCGCAACCGTCATCTCGCTGGCGGGCTGCCTGCAGCAGCCTTCGGACGACGCCTTCTGCCTTGGCACCGATACCGGCAATTCGGCCTATCTGGGCACGAAGGAGCTGATCGAGGCGATGGGCGGACAAGGCCGGATCGCGCATTTCACCGGCTTCCTTGTCGATCCCAACACGCAGCTGCGCATCGACGCGGTGCAGCGGGCGGCGGATGAGGCGGGCGACGGGGTCGAGGTGATCCAGGTCATCGCCGATATCGACGCGCCGGAACCGGCCGAAGAGCGGATCAACGCCTTCCTTGCCGCCGAGGCCGACAATGTCGACGGCATCATCACCACCGCCTGGGTTCCTGCCGTGGTCGCCGCCAATTCGCTGCGCCGGATCGGCGACCAGCGGATCGTGATGGTCGGCATCGACCATGACGAGGTGGTGCTCGAGGCGATTGCCGACGGCTTTGTCCACGGCACGATGCTGCAGAACCCCTATGGACAGGGTTTCATCGGCTCTTTCGCGGCCGACCGGATGCGCAATGGCTGCACCGTCAAGGCGGATGCGCCCTTCGGCTCGACCGCGCTGACCGACAGGTTCATCGACAGCGGCACCGCCTTTGTCGATGCCGAAAGCGTCGGCACCTATATCGTCGCGATGCAGACGGTCACGGCGGAACTCATGGCCGATTTCGAGGAAACCTATCTCGATTGCCCCTGAGGCCCATCTGACCAATAACAAGAAGGGGGGGTGCCGGGCGGCGGCGCCCCCCTCGCATCACTGCCGGGCAGGCTTTGCGGCCCGGTCTCGATCAGGGCGGCACGATGACGACAGATGTTGCTGAGACCCCATCCGAGGGCGCGGCCAACCCGCCGCAGCTTGCAGGCTGGCGCAGGTTCCTTCTGACCAACGAATTCGGGCTGATCGTTCTGATCGTGGTCTTTGCCACGGTGTTCACGATCTTCGCGCCCGGCTTCACCTCGCGCTTCAGCCTTTACGCGCTGGGGCGGACGATGGGGATCGACATCGTCATCGGCTTTTCGATGATGGTGGTGATCGTGACCGGGGGGCTGAACCTTTCGGTCGGCGCGATCGGCGTCTGTTCGGTGATGTTCGGCGGCTGGCTGATCCAGTCGGTGGGCCTGCCGCTGCCTCTGGCGATGGCGGGCGCGCTGGCGATGGGGGCGGCGCTGGGCTGGGTCAACGGGGTGATCATCACCCGCAGCGGCATCCACAGTTTCATCATCACGCTGGCCACGATGAGCATCTTTTTCGGCGTCATGATCTTCCTCACCCGGGCCGAGGCGTTCCGCGAACTGCCCTCGGTCGTTGCGGATTTCGGACGGATGCGGATCGGGGGATACCTCTCGCCGCTCCTGATCGTCGCGGTCGTCGTGGCGCTGGCACTTGGCTATCTCTACCGCTTCACCGCGCTGGGTCGGAGGATGCTCGCGGCAGGAGCCTCGCCCGAGGCGGCCGAGCTTTCGGGGATCCGCGTCAACGCGACCTTCACGCTCTGCCATGTCCTGTCGGGGGCGCTCGCGGCGCTGGCGGGGATGATGCTGACGGCGCGGACGGGGGCGGCGATCCCGTCGATGGCGGGGCAGCTTGGGCAGGACTGGCTTCTGCCGGCCTTCCTCGCACCAGTGCTGGGCGGCACGCTTCTGACCGGGGGGCGGGTGTCGGTCCTGGGCACGTTCCTGGGTGCGGTGCTGGTGACGCTCCTGTCCTCGGGCCTTCTGCTGTTGCAGGTGGGCGAGTTCTGGGTGCGGGCGGTTCTGGGCGTGCTCCTGCTGGTGGCGGTCGTCGCCGACAGCCTGCGCCGCGCCTGGCTTCAGAAGATGAGGATGGCATGACCCGCATTGCGACCTTCTTCCGACAGGACTGGATGGGCCTTCTGCTGGTCGTCCTCGCGGCCATCGCGGTGATCGCCTTCCTGCGGCCCGCCTTCCTTTCAAGCTTCAACATCCAGGTGCTGCTGGCGGCCCTTGCGATCAACGCGCTGGTGGCGATGAGCCAGATGATCATCATCGCCATCGGGCAGATGAACCTGTCGGTGGGCGCCATCGGCGGGCTGGCCGCAATCTCCTTCGCCGGCGCGATGGAGGTCTGGGGCCTGCCGGTGCCGCTGGCGCTGGCGCTTGGACTTGGCATCGGGCTGGGGGCGGGGCTGATGAACGGCTGGCTGGTGGCGAAGACCGGCATCTCGGCCTTCATCATCACACTGGCCACACTTTACATCTTCAACGGTATCACGCTCGGTATCACCCGGGCACAGCCGTTCTACGGCATCCCCGACAGCGTGAAGTCCTTCGGCAATGCCGTGCTCTGGGGCCCGATCCCGATGCTGGCCGTTCCCGCCCTGATCATCGCCATCGGCATGGCGGTGCTGCTGAACCGGCTGCGGATCGGCCGGCACATCCTTGCCGCCGGCGGCAACCCCCCACCCGCCGCTCTGGGCGGGGTGTGGGTGCAGCGCGGGGTCCTTTGGGGGCATGCGATATCGGGCCTTGTGGCGGCGATAGGGGGGATGATGGTGGTCGCGCGGCTGCAGATCGGCCAGCCCACCATCGGCAGCGACTGGCTGATCGCCTCTTTCGCCGCGCCGGTGATCGGGGGCGCGCTGCTGGCTGGGGGGCATGTCAGCGTGATGGGCACCATCCTGGGCGTGGCGATCATCGTCATCATCACCCAGGCGCTGGTCCTGTTCGGGATCGATCCCTTCGCCGTGCAGATCGTGCTGGGGGTCCTGATCCTCTGGGCCGTCGCCATCGACCGTGTCCGCGCATGGCGGGTAGAGCGGAGGTTCGCCGCATGATCGACCTGACCGAGACGCAGCCCGACGCCTTTTCCGCGCTGGACGTGACCAAGACCTTTCCGGGCGTCGTCGCCCTCTCGGGCGTGTCGATCCGCCTCAAGCCCCGGTCGATCCATGCGCTGCTGGGCGAGAACGGGGCGGGCAAATCGACCCTGATCAAGGTCATCACCGGGGTGCATCAGGCCGACGGTGGCCGCCTTCTGATCGGCGGCGAAGAGATGAGCCTGCGCAGCATCCACCACGCCAATGCGATGGGCATCTCGGTCGTGCATCAGGAGCGCCACCTGATCCCGCGCTTTTCCATCGGCGAAAACATCATGCTCGACCGGCTGAGCGGGGCCGACCTTGCGCCGATCGATTACAACGCCATCCACGAGGAAGCGGCGAAGTGGCTCAAGGTGCTGGGCCTTGACCTGGATCCCCGGATGCCGGTGCGGCGGCTGTCGGTGGCGCGGATGCAGCTGGTGGAAATCGCCAAGGCCCTGTCGCATGAATCCAAGGTCCTGCTGCTGGACGAACCCACCGCCTCGCTGACCCCGCATGAGACCGAAACCCTGTTCGACCTGCTGCACAAGCTGCGCGACAGCGGCGTCTCCATCGTCTTCGTCAGCCACAAGCTTGAAGAGGTGCTGGCGCTGTGCGATCAGGTCACCGTGCTGCGCGACGGCAAGAACGCCTGCGAAAGCCGCCCCCTTGCCGGCATGACGCGGGGCGATCTGGTGCAGCTGATGATCGGGCGCAGCGAGCGCATTCCCGACTGGGACCCGCGCGACAGGGCCACCGGCACGCCCGCGCTGGAATTGAAGGGGCTGGCGACCGAGGCGGGGCATGAGGGCGTGAACCTGAGGCTGCACAAGGGCGAGATCCTTGGGCTTTATGGCCTGATCGGGGCAGGGCGGACGGAACTGGCCAAGGCGATCCTCGGCAAGATCCGGCTGCGCGGCGGCACGATCCTTGTCAACGGGCAGGAGGCCGTGATCGACGCCCCCGGCACCGCGCGCGACCGCTACCGCATCGGCTATGTCAGCGAGGACCGCAAGGGCGAGGGGTTGATCCTGCTGCATTCCGTTCTGGAAAACGCGGGCGTGACGGTCTGGCAGCGGCTTGCCTCGCGCCTTGGATTTCTGCCGCGCCTGCGCATCGCCGAAGCCGTGTCGCCCGTGATCCGGCAACTCGAGGTGCGCACGCCCAGCCTTGACCAGACGCTGGGGAACCTTTCGGGCGGGAACCAGCAAAAGGTGTCCGTGGCCAAGTGGCTTGCGGCGGGCGTCGAAATCCTGATCGTGGACGAACCCTCGATCGGGATCGACATCAAGACCAAGGCCTATCTGCACCAGCTTCTGCGCGACCTGTCGGATCAGGGGGTAGCGATCCTTCTGATCACCTCGGACATGCCCGAGATGATCACGCTGGCGGACCGGATCGCCGTGGTGGACCGTTTCCGCATCGCGGGCGAATTGCCCAACAGCCGCAACTACGGCGAGATGAGCGCGGGCATCATGAACCTGATCCATCGGGAAGATGCCGCCTGAGGCGGAACGAAGGGCTCACCGATGAAAAGGCGACACTGGGACAGGCTGGGCAATGGCGGGCTGCATTTCACCGC
>JAFIEN010000008.1 GCA_020832515.1 Rubellimicrobium sp.
ATCCTACGCCCTTCGGGCTCTGGGTGTTGCAGTTGAAACTTGAGCCTAAGCTGCTCGGCCTGAGCACGGCTTTGGTCATGCTGCAAGCTGTCGAAGTCGCTTCCGGGTTCCTGCTCGATGCGCGCGTCTTGCTCATGGGGTTTGCCGGTTTGCTCTCAGGCTTGCCAGGCACATTGACTGCATTGGCAATTGTACTTCCGGCCCGATTTCTCATGGGAGGCGACGGAGCCTATATAGGCGCCCTTACACTGACAATTGCCCCAATGATCGGACTGGTCTGGAGGCAGCTGGAACGGCGATTGAGCCTTCACCAGAATCTTCGCCTTTTGTGCTTCGGCCTTCTGTTGTCCCTCAGCCTGATGACAATCTTCCTGTTTCCGGAGCCGTTGCGCCAAAAGGCATTGTCACAAGCGGTTCCGTTTCTGATCGCCCTGAATCTTGTCGGGGCGTTTTTGGCAGGATGGATGAATATCGGCATCGGCCGGATAGCAATATTGAGAGAGAGATTGCGCAGGCGTGCGCTGAGAGACGATCTCACGGGTTTGGGAAATCGGTTGCGCCTGTCTGAGGAGATAGATGACTGCTTGAGCAAGGTAAGCCGGGAAGGTGGCTCCTTCGCCTTGATTTCACTGGATTTCGACAACTTCAAGAATGTCAATGACACGCTCGGCCACAAGACCGGGGACAAGCTACTCAAAAGTATCGCCAGAAATCTGGCTCGATCCACGTCTCGGGACGAGCATGTTTTTCGTATTGCAGGTGATCATTTCATAATACTTGTCCCGCCAGACGCTGCTGTCGACGCCGTTGCCAGAGCGCGCCAGATCCTCGAAATAGCGCAGCAGCCCTACAAGTTTGACGATTATGTGCTTTTGCTTACCGCGAGTATGGGCGTTGTATGGGCACCGGATCATGGAAACGAAGCACGATTACTGCTTCAGAATGTCGAGATTGCCATGTACAGGTCAAAGTCACTTGGCCGCAATCAGGTCAGCCACTTTGCCGACACAATGCGATCCGAGTTGCAACGGCAGACAGACTTGACACAGGCCTTGCAGCAGGAGTTGATCTCTGGCGAAGGCTTCAGGCTTGTATATCAACCACAATTCAGAGCGCATGATCTTGAGATTGCTGGAGCGGAATGTCTGTTACGTTGGGAGCACGCAGAGCTTGGAGCCATTTACCCTTCGGAATTCATTCCGATTGCCGAAGCTGCAGGCCTTGCCCGACTCCTGGATCTCAAGGTGGTCGATCTGGCGGCTGCCAAGATGGCCGAGTGGAAAGATCTGGAGATTCCATTTCGACTGTCCTTTAATCTATCGCCACTTTCACTCAGAACTTTGAATTTCGCTACCGAAGTTGACGAAATCCTTGCCCGCCATGAGGTCTTGGCATCGCAGTTTGAGGTTGAACTCACAGAGTCCCAAAGCTTGGAACACAGTACTGAGGCATTTGACAACATGAATCAGATGCGATCAGCTGGCCTTACAATCGCATTGGATGATTTTGGCACGGGACATTCATCGCTAAGTTATCTTGAAAGATTGTCACTCGATCGGCTGAAGGTCGATCGGTCCTTCGTAAAGGCAATCAGGAACGACAAGGGCAAGTCGGACTCCATTCTTCGCGCAATTCTCGTTCTTGCCAAGGCACTTGGGCTGGAGGTGGTGGCTGAGGGCGTTGAAACGAGAGAGCAACTGGAATGGCTGGTCGAACAGAATTGTGATCTGCTCCAAGGATATTATCTGGGTCGCCCGTGTGACGCTTCGGAATTCCTGGAGATTCTGAAAGAACATGCCGAAAAATCAACTGGTTGATGTCACGCCAGGCGTCGTTATGGAATGACGCCCGCTCTGCCAAGGACCACGTTCATCCGGGCGCATATGGACAGCATGATCGCCTTCGATTTCTTTACCAAGAGCGTGTTCACGCTCCGTGGGCCAAGGACGGCCTATGTGCCGATGTTCATCCATCTTGGCAGCCGCCACAAGAGAACATAGCTTGAACACGCGCCATGCGGCGAGGCGTCATGGCTCAGCACTTCCTGCTCTCGGCGACTGCACGCACCCTCTCGCTGAAGGCGATCTAGTCCGAAGGTGAGGATGCGGCATATCGACGGCTCTGCGGCCTGCGGTGGCCGGAGACGAAGGGCGCGCCCGTGTGCCCGGTCTGCGGATGCCTCGACATCCACGACCTGACGACCCGCCGCCGCTTCAAGTGCGCGGCATGCCATCGCCAGTTCAGCGTGACCTCAGACACACATGCCTTGGCGCTTCTCCACCATGCGCACGAGCTTGTGGCGCTTGGCGTGACGCAGCGCCCGGACGACCTCGAACACCACGGAGTTCCGCAGGACCCTATCCGTGATCTGAAGGTCGCGCTCGACCATGATCCGTTCGGCCGGCTCTCGAGTCGTCATCTCCGCACCAACGCCGAGGTGCTGGACGCAGATCTCGGCGATCTCGCCCTTCTTGAAGAACCCGTGGCTCACGATGTAGCGCGCCCGCTGGCGCTCCGGCGCCGCGAACAGCTCGATGGTCGCGTTCACATGGGCAAGGTCGTGCTTGGCATGCGCGATCTGCGCCTCGTATGCCTTGATCCGACCGAGGATCTCAGCGCGCTTCCGCTTCAATGTCTCGACGATCAGCGGTTCGCTCATGCCCCCGATGGTCCGCCCCGCACCCCGGCGTGGCATCGGGGGACACCACCACCAAACGGAGAGAAGGGATGCGCATCAAACCTGATCCTGAGACGACCGCCTTCGGCATCAGCATCGGCATCGGCAAGAAGGTCTTCCACGTCGTCGCCCTGAACGCCGCCGGAGCGGTGATCCAACGCGCGAAGTTCTTGCGCGATACGTCATTGTCCTTCTTCGATGCGGCGCCGAAGGTGCCGATCGGCATGGAAGCCTGCCCAGGCTCACAAGGGCTGGCGCGGCGGCTTGCCGCGACGGGCCATGATGCCCGGATCATCCCGGCACGCTTCGTGAAGCCCTGCGTCAAATCGAACAAGACCGACAATGCGCTTCATCCAGGTTCGGACGCCCGAGCAGGTCGATCTGCAAGCCCTGCATCGCATCCGCGACCGCCTCCTCGGGTAGCGGACGGCGCTGATGAACCAAGCGCGCGCCTCTTGCATCGAATACGGACTGGCGATGCGGAGGCTGCTGGAAGATCTGCTCGATGAGCTTGCCTGCATCGAAGGCCGCATCAAGGCCGTCACCGGCAAGGTCGAGGCCCATGCCAGCCAACATGACGCCGTCGGCCGCCTCGTGACCATTCCCGGTACAGGCGCACCTGGCGCGACTGCCATCGTCGCAGCAGCAGGGGACGGTCGGCAGTTCCGCAAGGCACGCGATCTCGCCGCGTGGCTGGGGCTGGGGCTGGTACCAGCAGAACATTCGACCGGGGGCAAGCAGACCCTTCTTGGGATCAGCAGGCGCGGCAACCGCTACGTGCCTCCGGCGCGCTCGAGACCGCTTAGTCAGCCCTCATCCGCGACTGAGGCTGGCACCTGATCGGCACCGCCGTGATGGGGGACGATCCCGAAACCAGCGTCACGAACGAATGCGGTGCCGTCCACGAGGTGTCGGGTCTCGGGATCATGGACGGCGCGACCTTCCCCACGTCCTTGGGCATGAACCCCACCACCACGATCATGGCCGTCGCCGCCCGATCCGTCCTCCACCTGATCGAAACCCGCGCCAAGATCGCCTCATGATCCCGCCCCCTGCTTCTTTTGTTTCCAAATATCCCAGGGGGCGGGCCCGCGGGGGGGCAGAGCCCCCCTCTGCCGGCGGGACCAGGCGATGACCCCGGAGCAGCGCGCCACCCCCGCCCAGCTTGCCGGTCTCATGATCCCGGGCGACGCGACCATGCCCCGGGCCGGGGCGGTCGATACGACGGCGCAGGCGGGGTCCCCGCCCTGCCCGCGCTCGACCCCCTTGCCCGGGCCGATCCCGAGGGGTTCGGCGCCCTCGGCATCGTGCTGGCCAATGCCCATTTCATCCATCCCGCCGTCCGCGCCACCATCGGCGATCCCGGGCAAGAGGCACCGGACTCCTCGGTCGGGCGTTCGGGCGCGGATCGCGAGCTTCTCGGCCGGGTCCGCAAGCGCCCGTTTCAACGGCGTCCCTGACCCGAACCGCCCGTTTTCGCGCCACCGCCGCAACCCGGCCGGCCCCGACCCCCGCCCGTGCCTCGACCACGCCCGCCGGGGCGGGCAGGTTCTGTTGGACGGCCGGATCGGGCCAGTTTAGGCTGCGCCCGACAGGCCGACAGGAGACAAGATGCAGAACGCGGATCTGGTGATCGTCAACGGCTCGGTCCTGACCATGGACCCGGCCCGGCCCCGGGCCTCGGCCCTCGCGCTTTCCGGAGACAGGATCCTCGCGCTCGGCACCGATGACGAGATGCGCGCCCTTGCCGCCCCCTCGGCGCGGATCGTCGATGCAGCGGGCGCAACCGTGCTGCCCGGTCTGATCGAAAGCCATCTGCACCTGTTCGTCGGGGCCGCCGAGCTGGCGCATCTTCAGCTTCTGGGGGTTCACGGGGCCGAGGCGCTGGCCCATGCGATCAAGGCCTATGCCGCCGCCCATCCCGACCTGCCGCTGATCACCGGACAGGGCTGCGACTACGCGATCCTTGGCCGTGCGCTGACCCGGCATGACCTCGACGCGATCCTGCCCGACCGCCCGGTCATCCTGCTTGCCGCCGACCACCACACCGCCTGGGCCAATACCGCGGCACTCAGGGCCGCGGGCATCCTCGAGGGTCGCGCCCTCGGCCCCGGCAACGAGATCGTCATGGGCCCCGACGGCCTTGCCGCGGGCGAGCTGCGCGAGTTCGAGGCCAAGGCCCCCGTCCTGGCCTTGTCGGGCCAGCACCGGATCATGGCGGGGCTAGCCAAGGGGGCCGATCCCGATCCCGCGCCCTCCGATGCCGACCGCGCCCAGGACAAGGAGATCATGGCCAGAGGCCTTGCCCATTGCGCGCGGCTGGGGCTGACCAGCCTCGTGAACATGGACGGCAACCGCTATACGCTGGAACTTCTTGCCGCGCTTCGGGCCGAAGGCCGCCTGACCGCCCGGGTCCGCGTCCCCTTCCACTATGTGAACACCCGCAGCACCGCCGATCTGGACGAGGCGAGCGCGATGAGCCGCGACTATGACGACGACTGGCTGTGCTCTGGCTTCGTCAAGTTCTTCCTCGACGGTGTGGTCGACAGCGGCACGGCCTGGCGGCTGGACGACTATCCGGACCGGCCCGGCTGGCGGGGCGAGCCGCTGCATACGGTCGAAGCCTTCACCGCCGCCGTGACCGAAGCCGACCGGCGCGGGTTGCAGATCGCCGTCCATGCCATCGGCGATGCCGCCGTGCGCGGGGTGATCGACGCGGTAGAAAGCGCCCGCGCCACGAACGGCCCGCGCGACGCCCGGCACCGGATCGAACATATCGAGATGATCGACCGCGCCGACATTCCCCGGATGGTGGCGCTGGGCATGGTCGGCTCGATCCAGCCCTGCCATGCACCGGGGGCGATGGATTTTCCCTTGCAGGACACGCTGGACAAGGTGGGACGGCACCGCTGGAACGATGCCTATCTGCAGCGCAGTCTGGCCAACGCGGGCGTGCCGCTGGCCTTTGCCAGCGACTGGCCCGTGGCCGATGCCAACCCGCTGCGCGGCATCCAGTCGGCGCTGGAACGCCCGCTCTACGAAGGCGGGCAGGACGAACGCCTGTCGCTGCACGAGGTGCTGGCCGGCTACACCACCGGCGGTGCCCATGCCGCCCATGCGGGTGATCGCAAGGGTCGGCTGACCCCCGGCTATCTGGCCGATGTCGTCATCCTTGACGGTGATATCGAGGCCACGCCGGAGAACGGGATCGGTCGGATGTCGGTTGCGCTGACGATTTGCGGCGGCAAGGTGGTCTGGGACAGCGCGGTGTGAGTGGTTCGGTGGCAGTGGTGAACGGTGCAAGAGTGGCGGCAGAGATCGAGATCGCGGCGCTGGGCAAGGTCTTCGGCCAGGGGGAAGCGGCCTTCCACGCGCTGAAGAACATCAACCTGAAAATCGCCACGGGCGAGTTCTTCACCCTGCTCGGCCCCTCGGGCTGCGGCAAGACCACACTTCTGCGGGTCATCGCGGGGTTCGAGCAGCCCAGCACCGGCGCTCTGGCCATCAACGGGCGGCAGGTCGCAGGGCAAGGGCCGAACAAGCGTCCGGTGAACACGGTGTTTCAGTCCTACGCGCTGTTTCCCCATATGACCGTCGCCCAGAACATCGGCTTCGGCCTGAAGATGCTGGGCAAGCCCCGGTCCGAGATCGACGCCACCGTGGCCGAGATGCTGCGCCTTGTCCGCATGGAGGCGCTGGCCGAGCGCCGCCCCTCGGAAATTTCGGGCGGCCAGCAGCAGCGCGTGGCGCTGGCCCGCGCCCTGGCCCCGCGCCCGCGCGTGCTGTTGCTGGACGAACCGCTCAGCGCGCTTGACCTCAAGCTGCGCAAGGAGATGCAGGGCGAACTCAAGCGCCTGCAGACCGAGACAGGGATCACCTTCGTCTTCGTGACCCATGATCAGGAAGAAGCGCTGACCATGTCCGACCGGATCGCGGTGATGAGCGCGGGCCGGATCCTGCAACTGGGCAGCCCGGACGAGATCTACAACGCCCCGGTCGACCGGTTCGTGGCCGATTTCATCGGCGAGACGAATTTTCTGACCCTGCCCGTGGCGGGCGTTTCCGGGGATCAGGCCCATCTGGACCTGCCCGGCGGCACAAGCGCGCCGGCCCGCCTGCCGGCCGGCCTTGCCGCCGCACCCGGCAGCAGCGTCACTGCGGTGATCCGTCCCGAACAGGCCGAGATCGCCCCGGCCGAGGGGGCGGACCTGACCGCCGAGGTCGAAAGCGCCACCTTCTTCGGCACCGACACGCATCTGCATCTGCGCCTGAGCGACGGCCAACCCTTCATCCTGCGCCGCCAGAACCGGCCCGGCCAGCCCCCGATCGCGCCCGGAACGCGGCTGGGCCTCGTGCTGGCGCCCGGCGCGCTTCAGGTGCTGAGGGACTAGCGGGATGGGCGGCAACGGCTGGAAATGGCTTCTCTGCGCGCCGGCCCTTGTGGTGCTGGTGCTGGCGGCCTCGGGTCCGCTGGTGATCGTGGCGATCTATTCCTTTCTCTCGCCCGGCAACATGGGCGGCGTGACATGGGAATTCTCGACCGAGGCGTGGTTCCGCGTCTTCTTTCGCCGCGACATCTTCGAGCCCGACCTCGTGACCTGGAACACGGCCAATCTGGCGATCTTCTGGCGGTCGGTCTGGCTGTCGATCCAGACGACGGTGATCTGCGCCGTCCTTGGCTTTCCGACCGCATGGTTCATCGCCACGCGGTCGCCGCGGTCGCGCCCCTTCTGGCTGTTCCTGATCACGATTCCCTTCTGGACCAACCTTCTGATCCGGACCTTCGCCATTCAGGAGATGATCCGCAACAACGGCACGATCAACACGGTGCTGCTATGGTCCGGCCTGATCGAGCAGCCGCTGCAGATGCTCTTCACCGATTTCGCCATCCTGCTGGGGATGGCCTATGTGTTTCTGCCTCTGATGGTGCTGCCGCTTTATGCGGCGATGGACAAGATGAACCTCAGCCTGATCGAGGCGGGCTATGATCTTTACGGCAGCCGCGGCGCGGTGCTGTGGCACATCATCCTGCCGCTGGTGAAGCCCGGCTTCATCGCCGGCTCGATCCTTGTCTTCATCCCGGCGATCGGCGCCTATGTGACGCCGCGGGTGCTGGGCGGGGGGCAGAGCCTGATGCTGGGCAACCTGATCGCGCTGCAGTTCGGGCAGGGGCGGAACTGGCCGCTGGGATCTGCACTTGCCATGCTGATGCTGATCGTGGTGGTGGTGGCGCTCGTGATCTACCTGCGCACCGTGGGGCGCAGCGACGGAGAGCGGCGTGTCTGAGCGGGGGGCCTTTTCCGTCACCCGGATCCCGGGTTTCGGCTTGATCGCCATCACGACCTTCGTGCTGCTGTATCTGCCCATCGTGATCCTGGTGATCTTTTCGTTCAACGAAGGCCTGTCGCAATCGGTCTGGGAGGGCTTCTCGCTGCGCTGGTACGAGGCGGCCTTTGCCAACCGGCAGGTGCGCGACGTCTCGATCCGGTCGCTCTGGCTGGCAGGGGTCGCGGCTGGTCTGGCCACGGTGCTGGCGACGCTGGCGGTGCTGGGCACGACGCGGGTGGGACGGTTCCGGGGGCAGACGATGATCTATGCGCTGATCAACCAGCCGCTGATGGTGCCCGAGATCGTGACCGGCATCGCGCTTCTGATCTTCGTGGCCTCGATCAAGGTCCAGACCGGCTATACCGGCATGGGCTATCTGGTGGCCGCCCATACCGCCTTCTGCATCCCCTTCGCCTATCTGCCGATCCGCGCCCGGCTGGAGACGCTGGACCCCGCACTGGAGATGGCGGCGGCCGATCTCTATGCCAGCCCGGTGCAGGCCTTCCGGCACATCACGCTGCCGCTGATGGTGCCGGGGATACTGGCGGGGTTCATGCTGGGGTTCGTCATCTCGCTTGATACCGTGGTCATCACCGAATTCGTCAAATCGGCCGGGCAGGACACGCTTCCGACCTATATGCTGGGGCAGTTGAGGCGGACCATCACGCCCGAGATGAACGCGATCGCGACCTTGTTTCTTCTGCTGTCACTGGTCATCGTGACGGCATTCTTCCTCATCACCCGTACCCGCGGGCGGTGAGGGCCCATCCTTACCAACAGGGAGCCTAAAATGAAAAAACAAGCAGGACTGGCCATTGCGGCCCTTCTGGCCTCGACCACGGTTGCAGGCGCAGAGGGGGTGCTGAACATCTACAACTGGGGCAACTACACCCATCCCGAACTGCTGGAGCGGTTCACCGCCGAGACCGGGATCACCGTCACGCTGACCGATTACGACAGCAACGACACCGCGCTGGCCCGCGTACGGCAGGGCGGGCACGGGTTCGATATCGTCGTGCCATCGGACACCTACATGCAGACCTGGATCACGGAGGGGCTGCTGATGCCGCTCGACCCCGCGATCGTGACGGACCGGGCCAATATCGATCCGAACTGGATCGACGTGCCCTTCGATCCGGGCCGGGAATACTCGGTGCCATGGGCCTGGGGCACGACCGGGGTGATCGTGAACACGGCCCTCTATGACGGCGACATCAACACCGCGGATGTGGTCTTCAACCCGCCGCCCGAGCTTTCGGGGCGGATCAACGTGATCCCCGAGATGTCGGATGTGATGTCGATCGCGATCTATTACCACGGCGGCGAGCGCTGTTCGATGGATACCGATCTGTTGCGGTCGGTGCGCGATACTCTGATGGCGGCCAAGCCGCACTGGCTGGCGCTGGATTACGGCACGGTCGATGCCTATGTCGCCGGCGATTTCAACGCAGGCATCTACTGGAACGGGGCCACGATGCGGGTGCGCCTGCAGAACCCCGATTTCGCCTATGGCTATCCGGTGACGGGCTATCCGCTCTGGATGGACAATGCCGCGGTGCTGTCGGATGCGCAGAACCCCGAAGCGGCGATGAAGTTCCTGAATTTCATCCTGCAGCCCGAGAATGCGGCGCTGATCTCGAACTTTGCACGCTATTCCAACGGGATCCTCGGGTCCGAGGCGTTCATGGACCCGGAGATGCAGGGCGCGCCCGAGATCGACGTGCCTTCGGAACTGGCCGCTGCCGGCCGGTTCGGCGAAGCCTGCCCGCAGGAGGTGAACGATATCCATACGCAGATCTGGACCGAGATGCTGCAATAGGAATGTCGCGCAAGGGCCAGGAGATTTCTGCGAAATCTCCTGGGGGGGGGGGGGGGGGGGGGGGGGGGGGGGGGGGGGGGGGGGCTCTGCCCCCCGTCTCCTGCGGAGACTCCCCCCGGGATATTTGAAAACAAAAGAAGCAGATCGAGCCTGATCCGGCCTGAACGGGGGCGGATCGAGCCGATCCCGAGACAAGAGACCCATGAATAGCTGGCCGCGCTGGAGCAGGGTCAGATCGGTGCCCTGGAATTGATGCGGGCCACGCCGGACCGGATCGCCGCCATCAACGGCACGGATCAACGCGATCGTCAGTCTGCGCGACGAGGCGGCACTCATGGCCGAGGCGCGGGCGTGGGGCGCCGTCCCCATGAAGTCAACCGCAGGTTCAACCATCCAGACATCGTCCCGGGATCCATCGCCCGGTGCGACGCGCAGGGTCACGCGGATCCTGGCGGGCGCAGCTTGTGCCGGATGGATTTCCGCATAGCGGATCATGCCGGGTTCGAGGTCCGAGGTGAACAGCTCGATATCGATCCCGTCGGGAACGCCTGCCTCGTCCGGAAGCGGCCGCGCCGCTTCGATATCCTGCGGGCAGTCCAGGTCGGCGCGGAACGGATCATCGGCCGGGACCGGCGTGTCGCAGCCAGCGACGCCGCCGTCAGTGCCCGCCATCAGCGAGTGCCAGCATTTCCCCGCGATCGGGTGCGATACGCAAAGCCTTGCGCACACGAGGGTCATCGAATGGCGCCATGTCATGTCCACCATCGATCATGGACACCATGGCGCTTCATGGCGCGCCGGGCGAAGCGGCTTTGCGATACGCGAACGGCGCGCAGGGGGGCCCCCGCGCGCCGCAAACCTTTCGCCCGATCGCCGCCCTATTGAAGGGCGAGGTCGGTGATCACATGCGTCCAGGCCCCTTCCGGCTGGGCCGAGATCACCGGATCCGAGCCGCCCGCAAGAAGCGTGTCGACCGTGCGCTGGAAATCGGCCGGGTCCAGCACCCCGGTCGAACCCTCGGTCAGCTTGGCCACTTCGCGGATCATGCGCAGCTGGGCTGCCTCGGACTGGGCGCCCGTCTCGTCGTATTCCACGATGATCGCGGCCGCGGCTTCCTCGTTCTCGCCGACCCATTCCCAGCCGGCCATCGAGGCGCGCACGAAGCGGGCCATCTTGTCGACGAATTCCGGATCCTCGAGGTTCTGCTCGAGCACCCACATCCCGTCTTCCAGCGTGGCGACGCCCATATCCTCGTATTTGAAGGTGATGAGCTCGTCTTCCGAGATCCCCGCATCCAGCACTTGACCATATTCGTTGTAGGTCATGGTCGAGATGCAATCCGCCTGCCGCTGCAGCAGCGGATCGACGTTGAAGCCCTGCTTGAGGACCGTCACGCCATCTTCGCCGCCTTCGGTCGGGATGCCTTCCTGCGCCATCCAGCTCAGGAACGGGTATTCGTTGCCGAAGAACCACACGCCGATGGTCCGGCCGCGGAAATCCTGCGGCCCGGTGATGCCGCTGTCGGCCCAGCAGGTCAGCATCAGGCCCGAACGCTTGTAGGGCTGGGCGATGTTGACGACCGGCAGCCCGCCTTCGCGGGCAGCCAGCGCCGAGGGCATCCAGTTCAGCATCACATCGGCCGCACCACCGGCCAGAACCTGCGGCGGCGCGATATCCGGCCCGCCGGGCAGGATCGTCACGTCAAGGCCCTCGGCCTCGTAGAAACCCTGGTCGAGGGCGGCGTAATAGCCCGCGAACTGGCCCTGCGTGACCCACTGCAATTGCAGCGTCACGCTGTCCTGCGCAACGGCGGGCATGCCAAGCCCCGCCAGCAGGGTCGCCCCCAAGAGACGAGTCTTCATCTTCATGTTCTCCTGTCTGTCAGTTGTTGTCCTGTCCCCGTGCTCTGCCCCGGGATGTTTCTTGTTATCCTCTTTGTGACGGATGCCAGAAGGTCACCCGCTTCTCGATCATCGCAATGGCCCCATAGACCAGCGTGCCCGCAAGCGCGCCCACAAGGATCGCAGACCAGACCATATCCATCGCAAGCTGCCCGTTCGACGCCGAGATGCGAAACCCGATGCCCTGGGTCGGAGAGCCGAAGAATTCGGCCACAATCGCGCCGATCATCGCCAGAGTCGATGCAATCTTGAGCCCGTTGAAAATGAAGGGCAGCGCCGCCGGAAGGCGCAGCTTCACCAGCGTCGCCCAGTAGCCTGCGCCATAGGTGCGCATCAGGTCGCGCTGCATCGCGGTGGTGTCGGCCAGCCCCGCCACCACATTGACCAGCATCGGGAAGAAGACCATCAGCACCACGACCGCCGCCTTGGACTGCCAGCCGAAACCGAACCACATGACAAGGATCGGCGCGGTGCCCACAATGGGCAGGGCCGCCATGAAGCTTGCCACCGGCATCAGGCCACGGCGCAGCCCGTCGTAGCGGTCGACCAGGATGCCCACGGCCAGCGCGGCCAAGGTACCCATGGCCAGCCCGCTCATCGCGCCCATCACGATGGTCTGGACGAAATCGCGCCAGAGCATCGGCAGGCTTGTGGTGAAGGTGGCCCAGATCATGCTGGGCGGCGGCAGGATCACGCGCGGCACCTGCAGGCCGCGGACCACCAGTTCCCAGACGACAAGGATGGTCGCGCCGAAGATCACCGGCACCGCAAGGCGCACGACCGGATGCCGCGCGCGGCCCGCATCCCGCGTCAGCCAGGCGTTCACCGCCCAGGCCGCTGCCCAGAAGGCCAGCGCCGACCAGACCAGCGTCATGGCTGCCCCCCCATGGCGCGCATCGTGCGCCGCTCGATCCAGCCGACGGCCCAGATCAGCACGGCGGCCATGAGGGCGGCGGCAAAGAGCGCCGCCCAGATCTGTTCGGTATTGCCGTAATAGGACCCCGCCAGCATCCGCGCGCCAAGGCCGCCGCGCTGCACCGGCAGTTCCCCCACGATGGTCCCGACAAGCGATGCCGCGATGGCGATCTTGAGCGAGGCGAAGAGATAGGGAACCGAGGCCGGCAGGCGCAGCTTCCACAGGACCGCGCCCTGCCCCGCGCTCCAGGTCTTCATCTGGTCAAGCTGCATCGCATCGGGGGTGCGCAGCCCCTTGACCATGCCCACGACGACCGGAAAGAAGCTCAGATAGGCGCTGATGATCGCTTTCGGCAAAAGCCCCTGCACGCCTGCTGCATTCAGAACGACGATGATCATCGGCGCGATGGCGACGATGGGGATGGTCTGGCTGACGATCGCCCAGGGCATGACGCTCATGTCCATCGCGCGGTTGTGGACGATGCCGATGGCCAGCAGCACGCCAAGCCCGGCCCCGATCAGGAAGCCCACCACCGTGGCCGACAGGGTGATGATGCCGTGATGGATCAGGCTGCGGTTCGACAGGCTGCCGGTCTGCACGATGCCCCGCCGCGAATTGACCTCTTCGTCCCAGGTCGATGCCCAGATCTCTCTGGCCACCTGATGCGGGCTGGGCAGGCGCGAGCGGTCCGAACTCCAGCTCGGGCCGATATGCTCGAGGTTCATGAAGACCAGCGCGATACGCCCGACCTGCTGACGCTCGACCGCCGAGGACGGCGTCACGACCGCCCCCTCGCGTTCGGCAGAGGACAGGACCTCGCGGATGTTCATGGGCACGACGGCGACATACCACAGCGCGAACAGGGCGGCGACGACCGCCAGAACGGGAAGGAGGCGCCCCTTCACGACCGTGCCCCTGCGGTGACCTTGGTCCTCGAAGACGCGCATTTCCGGACCAGACTATCCCAAGCCGGGGCATCCCACCCCCACGGCTCAGGCCAGCGGGCCGATGGCCGCTGGCAAGGCAACCTGTCCCTCTTCCCCGGACCAAGGCAAGGGCGATGTCGAAATCGCCGGGTGCCCGGCCCCGAGCTCCGCAGCCACGGGGGGGCGAAAGGACGGGTGCAGGAATGGGTGCTGTGCGTCATCCGCCCTCCAGCATCCGAAGCCGTTCGGCAAGCTCGGCCCGTTCCATCACGACCATGGCGATCAGGACGATGATGAAGGCCGGGATCGCCGACAGGATCTTGGGATCGGCGGGCCGACCGGCGCCCGTCTCGATCCAGATCAGCGCTGCGGCCGCCAGCGCACAGAACAGCCAGAGCGCCCCGAACAATGCCACCCGGCGCCAGAACGTGCGCCGCAGCTCCCGCGCGCGACCCGCCTTGCCGCCGCGCGGACGGCGGGCGGCGGGGGTTGCGCGCTCGCCCTCTTCCAGATGGATCTCGCCCCTGCGGAAAGCCCGCAGGCGGTCGCGCAGCACCCAGATTTCGTAGACCAGGACGAACGGAAGGGCGACGACCAGCAGCACCGTCAGCCAGAACAGGTCCATCTCCTGCGTGACGCGGAGCGACAGGCCCAGCGCCCCGCTCAGGACATGGATCGACGCCACGACCAGCAAGCCACCGACGATCACGCCCAGCTCGCGCAGGAAGGCAGCCCAGGCCTGCAACGGCGTCTGGGGTGCCAGTTTCGCCCCCCTGCCGCCCGTCCCGCGCGCTGCCCCGGCCATGGTCGCCATCACCCCCTGCCCCGGACCCGCTCAGTCATCGACATGCCCCGCCCGCAGCCCTTCGCGCACGCGGTGGGCGATCTCGATGAATTCGGGCGTGTCGCGGATGTCGAGCGGGCGTTCGCGTGGCAGCGGGCTTTCGATCACATCGGTGATCCGGCCCGGGCGCGGCGACATGACGACGATCCGGGTCGAGAGATAGACAGCCTCGGGGATCGAATGGGTGACGAAACCGATGGTCTTGCCGGTCCGGTCCCAGAGCCGCAGAAGCTCTTCGTTCAGGCGGTCGCGCACGATTTCATCCAGCGCGCCGAAGGGTTCGTCCATCAAGAGGATGTCGGCGTCAAAGGCCAGCGCGCGGGCGATCGAGGCGCGCTGCTGCATGCCGCCCGACAACTGCCAGGGGTATTTCTTCTCGAACCCCGCCAGATCGACCAGGTCCAGAACGCGGGCCACCCGTTCGGCCTGTTCGGCGCGCGAAAAGCCCATGATCTCGAGCGGCAGGCGCACATTGCCGCCGATCGTGCGCCAAGGATACAGCCCCGCCGCCTGGAACACATAGCCATAGGCCCGCGCGCGGCGTGCCTCATCGGGCGTCATGCCGTTGACGCTCAGCGTGCCGCCGGTCGGCATCTCGAGCCCCGCGATGCAGCGCAGGAAGGTGGTCTTGCCGCAGCCCGAGGGGCCGATGAAGCTGACGAAGTCGCCCTTGCCGATGCTCAGGTTCACATCGCGCAGCGCCTGCACGGGACCGTCGCCAGTTTCGAACACAAGGTCGAGGGCGCGGGCCTCGATCACGCTGGGCGGGCTGTCGGCCACGGCTGCGGGGGCGGCGGTCATCGGGGCGCCTTGCCCGGGGTTCGGATCATGGGCATGGGCGCAGCTCGTAATGCATGGAAAGCCTGTCGGTGGGGACGATGGTGAAGCCCTCCTCGCCCGGCAGGGGGGTGATCGTGTAGCTGTCGGTCCAGCTTTCGCCCTCGCCCGAGCACAGAACGTCGATCTGCCACCTGCCCTTGCCAAGGCCGGCGATCCGCGTGATCGGGCAGGTGCTTTCCCAGCGCTCGATCCGGTCGGGTGCGAGGAGGAAGACCATGTCGGAATTCGTGGCCCGGCCCGCGGCCCGGGCGCAGCCGCCTTCGTCGCCATAGATCCCGCGGATCGGATTGTCCTGCGCGCCCGCAGCACTTGCGGCAAGCAGGCCGAGGACGGTCAGCGCCTTGCGCATCCGCTAGACCCCGCTGGCCGGAATGCCCGTGCGCTCCACCGGGCGCGGCGCCGTCAGTTCCTTCCATGTCGACAGCGCCCGGTTGACCGGCGCATTGGCGGCGCGGGCGACGAATTCGCCGTGGCCTTCCTCGGTCCGGATCTCGCCGTCATGGATGGCGACTTTCCCTCGCGTGAGGGTAAAGCGCGGCAGGCCGGTCACCGTCTTGCCCTCGAAGACGTTGTAGTCGATGACCGACTGTTGCGTCGCGGCAGTGATCGTCTTCTGCTTTCCGGGATCCCAGACCACCAGATCGGCATCCGCGCCCACGAGGATCGCGCCCTTCTTCGGATAGCAGTTCAGGATCTTGGCGATATTCGTGCTGGTCACGGCGACGAATTCGTTCATCGTCAGCCGCCCCGTCCGCACCCCATGCGTCCAGAGCATCGGCATCCGGTCCTCGAGGCCCCCCGTGCCGTTCGGGATCTTCGTGAAATCGCCGATGCCAAAGCGCTTCTGTTCCGTGGTAAAGGCGCAGTGATCCGTCGCCACGACAGACAGCGAGCCCGCCTGCAGGCCGGCCCAGAGGCTGTCCTGATGGACTTTGTCGCGGAACGGGGGCGACATGACCCGGCGGGCGGCATAATCCCAGTCGGGATGACGGTACTCGCTGTCGTCCAGCGTGAGGTGCTGGATCAGCGGCTCGCCCCAGACGCGCTTGCCCTGCTGGCGCGCGCGGCGGATGGCTTCGTGGCTTTCCTCGCAAGAGGTGTGGACGACGTACAGAGGCACGCCCGCCATATCGGCGATCATGATCGCGCGGTTGGTGGCCTCGCCCTCGACCTGGGGGGGGCGGGAATAGGCATGGGCCTCGGGGCCGGTATTGCCCTCGGCCATCAGCTTGCGCTGAAGTTCCGCCACCACATCGCCGTTCTCGGCATGGACCATGGCGATCCCGCCCAACTCGCCCAGCCGCGAGAATGAGGCGAAAAGCTCATCGTCATTGACCATGAGCGCGCCCTTGTAGGCCATGAAATGCTTGAAGGTGGTGATCCCCTTGTCGATCACCTTGGGCATGTCGTCGAAGACCTGCTCGCCCCACCATGTGACGGCCATGTGATAGGAATAGTCGCAGGTCGCGCGGGTGGACTTGTTGTGCCACATCGACAGCCCGTCCAGCAGCGACTGACCGGGGTTCGGCAGGACGAAATCCACCACCATCGTGGTCCCGCCCGAAAGGGCCGCGCGGGTGCCGCTCTCGAAATCGTCGGCGGAATAGGTGCCCATGAAGGGCATCTCCAGATGGGTATGCGGGTCGATCCCGCCGGGCATGACGTAACAGCCCGTGGCGTCCAGTTCCGTATCGCCCTTCAGCCCCGGCCCGATGGCCGCGATCCGGCCGCCCTCGATCACGATGTCTGCGGCATAGGTCAGGTCATGGGTGACGATGGTGCCGTTCTTGATGACAGTGTTTGGCATGGGGGCCTCTTGTTCTCCGGGCATATCGACAGGGCGGCGGCAGGTTCAGGCGCCAAAAGTAGGCAGAGCGGTCAGGAGACAACCTCCGCCGTTTCAAGCACCGCATGCAGCAGAACATCGGTGGATTTCCGCGCCCAGTCGGGGGTGATCTCCTCGGCCTCGTTGTGGCTCAGGCCGTCGACGCAAGGGCACATGATCATCGTGGTGGGGCAGACCCGGTTGATCCAGCAGGCATCGTGCCCCGCGCCCGAGACGATATCCATATGGCTGTAGCCCAGCCGCTCGGCAGCAGAGCGGACGCGGTTCACAAGCACCGGGTCGAAGGCGGGCGGGTCGAAGGCGCCCGCCACCTGGGTGCGGAAGGTCACGCCCACATCGGCGCAAAGGCCGGGGGCGCGGGCGTGGAATTCGGCGACCATCTCCTCCAGAACGGGAAGAAGGTGGCTGCGCAGATCGACGGTGAAGACGACCCGCTCGGGGATGATGTTGCGGCTGTTGGGATAGACGTCGATATGGCCGATCGTGCCCACCGCGTCGGGCTGGCGGGATATGGCAAGCTCGTGCACCAGTTCGGTCACCCGCGCCAGCCCCCGGCCTGCGTTGCGGCGCAGATACATGGGCGTCGAGCCCGTGTGCTGGCCCTTGCCCGTGACCGTGCATTCGATCCAGCGCAGCCCCTGTCCATGGGTGACGACGCCGATGTCCTTGCCCTCGGCCTCGAGGATCGGGCCCTGTTCGATATGCAGCTCGAAATAGGCATGGAACCTGCGCGCGCCCACGGGCTCTTCGCCCTGCCAGCCGATGCGGGTCAGCTCATCGCCCAGCCGCTTGCCCTTCGCATCACACCGATCAAGGGCGAAATCCTGGTCGATGACCCCGGCATAGACGCCCGAGGCCAGCATGGCGGGGGCGAACCGCGTCCCTTCCTCGTTCGTCCAGTTGGCGATGACGATCGGGTGGCGCGTACGGATGCCAAGGTCGTTCAACGTGCGCACCACCTCGAGCCCGCCCAGAACCCCGAGCACCCCGTCGTACTTGCCACCCGTCGGCTGGGTATCGAGATGGCTGCCGATGCAGACCGGCAGGGCGTCGGGGTCGGTCCCCTCGCGCACCGCAAACATCGTGCCCATCTGGTCAAGGCCCATGGTCAGGCCCGCAGCCTCGCACCAGGTCTGGAACAGGGCGCGGCCTTCGGCATCCTCGTCGGTCAGGGTCTGGCGGTTGTTGCCGCCCGCGACACCGGGGCCGATCTGCGCCATCTCCATCAGGCTGTCCCACAACCTTTCGCCGTCGATGCGCAGATTCTCTCCGGGGGCGGTCATGGGGCTGTCCTCTGGCAGGGTGCGGCGGGGCCGTCCGGGCTTGATTTGACCAGTTGGTCAAAGCGAGGCTATCATCACACTGTCCGCAGTCAAGGAGTCTGCGGGACAAACGGGCAGATGCGGTTTTTCCGGGCGCCGTACAGCTGTCGACGCAGGCGCTGCCGACGAAACGGGCAGAATGCGAGAGGGGGAGCTCACCGATGAAAGCGGCACCACCGCTTTGGAACAGACCCTCAGGCCCGAAGCGCACCCGGATCCAGACCCGCAACCGCCAGGCGATCCTCGAGGCGGGGCTCGACGTGTTCTCGGCGCAGGGTTTCCGCGGGGCGACGCTGGACGAGATCGCGGCCGCTGCAAGATTGTCCAAACCCAACCTGCTCTACTACTTCCCGTCGAAGGAGGCGATCCATACGGCGCTGCTGACGCAGTTGCTTGACACATGGCTCGATCCGCTGCGCGAGCTCGACCCGGAGGGCGATCCGGTGGAGGAGCTTCTCACCTATGTCCGGCGCAAGCTGGAACTGTCGCGGGACTATCCCAGGGAGAGCCGGCTGTTCGCCAACGAGATCCTGCAAGGCGCGCCGCGCATCAGCGACGCCATCGAAGGCGACCTGCACCGCCTGGTGGCGGAAAAGGCGCATGTGTTGCAGCGCTGGATGGACACAGGCCGCATCGCGCGCGTGCATCCAGTGCACCTGATCTTTTCCATCTGGGCGCTGACGCAGCATTACGCCGATTTCGACATGCAGGTAAGCGCCGTGCTGGGTGACGGCGAGGATCCTTACCCAGAGGCCGGGGTCTATCTCGATACGCTGTTTCGCAAACTGCTGGCGCCCTGATCGACGCTGTTTACGTGGATTTAACCTCGTTCGGGCGACCCTCACGGCATGAGAGAGCCCGATGACCTTTCCTTACGTTCGCGTCCAGTGCGCATGGCCTGGGTGGCGCAGATGTTCACCGCGAAAGCCGCGGCGCGCGGCGGCGTGGTGCGCCGGGCGGTGCGCGATGTGGAACGAGAGGTCGGCCGCGACCTGTTCATGGACGAGGTGGACCGGCGCGGCTACCATCTGATCGAATGCGGCGGGCAGTTCGTGGTGATCTGTTCGGACCGTCCGATGCGCGTGCTGCTCTGACCCGCCGGGTGCCCGGCCGGGCCGGGCGCAAAAGTCTTCTGCGAAGACTTTTGGCCCAAGATTTTTCTGCGAAAAATCTTGCCCCGCCCTATTCCGCAGCGCGGGTTGCGGGATTGTTCGGATGGGTCGTCCAGTTGGCGTAATCACCCACGGTCTTGCCCGTCCGCGCATCCACCGCGCCCTTGGGCAGTTCCACCATGGTGATGCAATCCTCGACGGGGCAAACGTTGACGCAGAGGTTGCAGGCCACGCATTCGGCGTCATTGACCTCGAACACCCGCCCCGGCTTCATCCAGATCGCCTGATGGCTGGTATCCTCGCAGGCCGCATAGCAGCGCCCGCATTTGATGCAGGCCTCGTGGTCGATCCGCGCCTTGGTCACGTGGTTCAGGTTCAGGTCCTGCCATTCGACGAAATTCGGCACAGCGCGCCCGATCAGATCGGACAGCGCCATCTCCTTTTCGTCCAGATATTGCGACAGGCCCGAGATCATCTCCTGCACGATCCTGAAGCCATAGGTCATGGCCGCCGTGCAGACCTGCACATTGCCGGCCCCCAGCGCCATGAACTCGGCCGCGTCCCGCCAGGTGGTGATGCCGCCGATCCCCGAGATCGGCAGGCCCCGTGTTTCCTCGTGCCGGGCGATCTCGGCCACCATGTTCAGCGCGATCGGCTTGACCGCCGGTCCGCAATAGCCTCCGTGCGAGCCCTTCCCGTCGATCATCGGAAAGGGCGAGAAATGGTCGAGGTCGACATTGGTGATCGACTTGACCGTGTTGATCAGGCTGACGGCATCGGCCCCGCCGCGATGCGCCGCCATCGCCGGCGGCAGGATCGAGGTCACGTTCGGCGTCAGCTTCACGATGCAGGGCATGCGCGAGTACTGCTTCACCCAGCGCGTCACCATCTCGATATATTCCGGCACCTGCCCGACGGCCGATCCCATGCAGCGTTCGGCCATGCCATGCGGGCAGCCGAAATTCAGCTCCACCCCGTCGGCCTCTGTATCCTCGATGCGGCGCAGGATGTCCTTCCAGCTTTCCTCCTCGCAGGGGACCATGAGGCTGATGACCATCGCCCGGTCGCGCCACTTGCGCTTGACCTCCTTGATCTCGCGCAGGTTCACCTCGAGGGGGCGGTCGGTGATCAGCTCGATGTTGTTCAGCCCCAGCACCCGGCGGTCGGCCCCGTGGACCACGCCGTAGCGCGGCCCGTTCACGTTGACGATGGGCGGGCCGTCCTCGCCCAGCGTCTTCCAGACCACGCCGCCCCAGCCTGCCTCGAAGGCGCGTTCGACGTTGTATTTCTTGTCCGTCGGCGGCGCCGAGGCCAGCCAGAACGGGTTCGGTGACTTGATCCCGATGAAGGTGCTTGCAAGATTTGCCATGCTAATCCTTTTCCCCTTGATTGACGAAGCTATCGGGGTCCAGCCCGACCTCGAGCAATCTCTTGCGTGCAGCAAGCTGAACGTCTGCGTCGAAAGTCATGGGATGACGCAATGCGACAACCTCGAATGTCAATTCAGGATGTCCGCGCTGGACAAGGTCGGTGAAGCCCTGCGATGCTTCTTGTTTCAGTGTGAGGTCGGCAACTGTCTTTGCTTCTCCATGCCTTGCAACTTTTTGACGCGTCCGTGACAGTCTGACCGTCTTTCCGCGTTCTTCTAGTAGCAACTGCTCCAGCGCGTGTATCGCTTGCCAGACGTCGTGCTCCACCGTTCCGGGATTCGCTTCCGGCTGAACTTCGCAAAGTCGCTTGAACGCGGCAGCTTCAACTATCGGTGATCGCTCACGTCGCGCATTGACGATGAATACTCTCAATCTGGCGGGGTCATCGATTTTTGCGACTGCAGCCAATGCGTTTCGTTCCTTTTCAGTCAATTGTGTCATTGGTGTATCACGCCCTTCTGGATCGGCACTCAGGCAAGCACCCCCATCAATGCCGCGTGAATATCCTCGGCCGCATCGCGCCCTTCGGCCACCGCCGTGACGGTCAGGTCGTCCCCGCCGCCCGCGCAATCGCCCCCGGCCCATACGCCCGGCAGGCTCGTGCGCCCCGGCCCGTCCACCGCGATCTTGCCGCCCGCCAGCGCCAGCCCGGCATCGGTGACCAGTCGCTGCCCGATGGCCTTGAACACCTGATCCGCCGCCAGGCGGAACCGCTCGCCGGTGCCGCGCAGGCCGTCCGGCCCCTCGGCGGTATGTTCGAACTCGACCTCCACCGCTGCCCCGTTGCCGTGGACAGCGACCGGCATCACGTTGAACAGGAACCGCACGCCTTTCGATGCCGCCAGATCCTGCTCATAGCGCGAGGCGCTCATCTTCGCGCGGCTGCGGCGATAGGCGATGGTCACCTGATCGGCGCCGAGGAGTTTCGACTGCACCGCCGCATCCACCGCCGTCATGCCGCCACCGATGACCACGACATTGCGCCCGACCGGCAGGGCCGCCAGATCGTCCGCCTGCCGCAGGTCGGCGATGAAGCCCACCGCATCGGCGACCCCGTCCTTCTCTTCGCCCGCGACACCCAGCGCATTCACCCCGCCAAGACCCACGCCCAGAAACACCGCGTCGAACCCGTCGCACAGGCCGTCAAGCGTCAGGTCCCGGCCCAGCGCGCGGCCGGTCTCGACCGTGATGCCGCCGATGCCCAGCAGCCAGTCCACTTCACGCGCGGCGAAATCGTCGGTCGCCTTGTAGGCGGCGATGCCGAATTCGTTCAGACCGCCGGCCTTTTCGCGCGCCTCGTAAAGCGTGACCTCGTGCCCATGCATCGCCAGCCGGTGCGCGCAGGCCAGACCCGCGGGCCCCGCCCCCACCACGGCGATCCGCTTGCCCGTCGCTGCAGCGCGCACGTAGGGATGGCCCTGCCGCGCCATCAGCGTGTCGGTCGCATGGCGCTGCAGCCGCCCGATTTCGACCGGCTTGCCCTCGGCCGCCTCGCGCACGCAGGCGCCTTCGCACAGGTTCTCGGTCGGGCAGACACGGGCGCAGATCCCGCCGAGGATATTGCTGTCGAAGATGGTCTTCGCCGCAGCCTCGGGCGTGCCGGTGGCGATCTGGCGGATGAAAAGGGGGATGTCGATGGCCGTGGGGCAGGCCGTCACGCAGGGGGCATCATGGCAGAAATAGCAGCGATCCGCGGCGGTTGCCGCCTCGTGCGGCCCCAGCGCGGGATGAAGGTCGCAGAAATTCGCGGCGATCTCCTCGGCCGGCAGTCGGCCCGGCACGATCCCCGGCGTGAGCGGGTTTGGCATGGGTGGCGTCCTCGAACTGGCTTCCCTGACGGGGCGAGCCTGCCACAGCCGCAGAATTTTACCAAACGATAAATTCTGGTCCTTTCGAATTGTCGCAGCGGCCGTCACGGCGCCGCGCGCGTGTTTCGCCGCCAGTCGCGATCGACCCAGACGACCATCAAGACCATCACATGGGTAAATGAAAACAATGTTTCAGGGGGCAGGGCATGTTGTCTTTCAGACCCATCCCCTCCGGTTGTCTTCCAAGGCAGGGCGGCAGGATCACGTCGTCGTGGCCGTCACGTGCAACAACGCTGGCTGGCTCGGGACCAATCGTTCCAGACATAACTGTACGACGATACCGCCACGATTCGTCAAGTTTCATCATCGGCGCTAGGCTGTCGTGCAAGCCGGTCAGGTGATCCCCCATCGGCAGCCCTGACGGGCAAGGGATCAACGCAGGGGCAAGCCGTCATGGAGGGGGAATCCTTGAGAAAAGTCATCGTCATGCAGTGCCAGCAAGAGATTTCGTCCTTCAACCCGATGCAATCGGGCTTCGAGAATTTCCACATCGCGCGGGGCGAGGCGATTCTCCTGCATCGGGGACTGAACACCGAGATCGGCGGTGCCCTTTCGGTTCTGGAAGCCCGTGACGACATCACCGTCGTGCCGACAATTGCAGCAACCTCCGACAGCGCCGGCCCACTTGGCCCGGAAGGTTGGAGGCAGTTGTCCGACGTGCTTCTGTCGGACGTGCTGCCGGCCCTGCAGGATGCGGAGGCCGTCTATGTCTCGCTTCACGGGGCCATGGCGGCAACCTCCGAGATGGACCCCGAAGGCTTCCTTCTGGGCGAGATCCGCCGGGTGGCCGGACCGGACAAGCCGATCGTCATTTCTCTGGACCTGCATGGCATCCTGACCGAAAAGATGCTGCACCAGGTCAACGGCGTGACCGTCTATCACACGTATCCCCATGTTGATTTCGCCGAGACAGGGGTCCGTGCGGCCCGGCTGCTGCTTGACATTCTCGACGGCAAGGTCCGCCCTGTGCTTGCCCGCGTGGTGATCCCTGCGCTTGTGCGCGGGGACGAACTCATCACCAGAACCGGTGTCTATGGCGAACTGATCCGCGACTGCCAGAGGCTCGAACGCGATGGAACCGCATTGGCCGCAGGCATCCTGATAGGCAACCCCTTCACCGACGTGCCCGAGCTTTGCTCTCAGGTCATCGTGCAGACCGATGCGGATCCCGACCGCGCCTGTGCCGAGGCCGAGCGGCTGGCGGCTGCATTCTGGCAAGACCGGCGCAGGATGCAGGGAAAGCTGATCCCTCTCGACCAGGCCATCGCCACGGCGCGGACACTGGCCGGGCCGGTGATCTTCACCGATGCCGCCGATGCGACATCTTCGGGTGCGTCGGGCGATTCGAATGCGATCCTGCGGGCTCTGCGCGACGCCCGATACGACCGGCCCGTCCTTGCGCAGATCGTTGACCCACAGGCGGCGGCGGCCGCCCACGCGGCAGGTGTCGGCGCCGAGATCGAGGTCAGCCTTGGCGGGGCCTGCGATCCACGCCGTTTCACGCCCATGCCGGTGCGCGCCCGCGTCCGTCTCCTGGGCGACGGGTCGGCCCGTCTGGAAACCATGAAGACACCACTTTTCGCCGGGCCAACGGCGGTTCTGGAATTCGCCAATTTCACCGTGGTGACCATGAGCCGCGCCGTCAGCCTCTTCGATCGGGCGATGTATTTCGCCAATGGCTGCAATCCGCGCGATTACGACCTGATCGTGGTCAAATCGCCCCATACCGAGGCTCATATGTTCGATGACTGGGCCGAGCGGAATTTCAATATCGACGCTCCCGGAGCCACTTCAGCAAACATCCGCAGCCTTGGCCATTCAAATTGCGCCAGACCGATGTTTCCTCTCGACCAGGACCTTGATTGGTCTCCGACATCAGTCCTTTTCGAGTTCGGCTCATGACGATCGAATAGGCGGGTCAGGTCGGGGACCGGCCCGGGCATCTGCCGGGTCTTGTCATGGGAACCTTGCTTCCTGCGGGGTCTGGCGTTTCGCGGCGATCATGCCTTCGTCGGCCTGTCGAGGCCCCGCTACAAGCGGTTCGAGGGGCTTGAGCTGGACGCGCGGCTGGCGGCCGCCGACAGCGCGCCCTGGTGCGGGGTGCAGGTGATCGACCTTCGGACGGGCACCTGCCTGGACTGGTTCCGCATCGATGGCGCGGTGGCCGAGCTTTGCGATGTCGAGGTGATCCCCGGCGTGGCCTGCCCGATGGCGCTGGGGCCGCCCTCGCCGGAATTGTTGCGCTTCGTCACGAATCCAGGCTTGCCTGATCGCAAGAACTGATACTAAATTTATGAATCTGCGATGGAAACGGGTTTCTGCAATGACGATTTGCCGTAACGCAATGTCCTCCTTGATGTCGGATTCCGTGAAAGCGAAACCCCCGGTGATCCGGGGCGGGCGCCTGATCAAGTGGAAGGGCCGCGCGGCAAGCCTGTCGCCGGTGCTGGGGATGCTGACGGGATCGGTCTCGTCTCTGGCGGTGGTGGCGCTGGCCGGCGGGCAGGTGTTCCTCTCGGCGGGCGGCGCCTGGGCGGGAACCTGTGTGGAAACCTCGCCGGGGGTGTGGAGCTGTTCGGACCCGGCCGCCAATCCAGGCGATGTAACGCAGGTGCTGGGCACCGCCACGACCGGCCCGCTGAGCGTGACGACGAACCCCGGGTTCGGGATCGACGTGGCCGACGGCACTGCCTTCACGCTCAGGTCCAATGCCGGGATCACCTTCGTCGATGACAACGAATCGTCGATCACCGGGAGCGTGAACGGGATATACGCACGCAACCTTGCCACTGGCGGCATCAGCATCACGACGACGGGCAATGTGGTGGGGGGCAATCGCCACGGCATCTATGCCGTCAACTACGGCAGCGAAGCGCTGAGCATCACGGCGACGGGGGATGTGACGGGCACCTCGGTCCATGGCATCTTCGCCGTGAACGTCTCCGGCACCGCTCTCACCATCTCGGCGGCAAGCGTCACCGGGGGCTATCGCGGCATAGACGCGCGCAACTTCGGCACCGAGGCGCTGGGCATCACGGCGACGGGCGATGTGAGGGGGACGAGCGACATCGGCATCTACGCGCGCAACAGCGGTGCGGGAAGCCATCTCACCATTTCGGCCGCCGCCGTCAGCGGGGCCAGCTACGGCATCGAGGCGCGCAACTATGGCACCGGCGCGCTAAGCCTCACGACGACGGGCGATGTGGTGGGGACAATAGGCAGCGGCATCTTTGCCTTCAACGGCAGTTATGCGGGCACCGGCACCGCCGTCACGATCGAGGCCGCCACCGTCACCGGGTCCACGTTTGGCATCCGCGCAAGCAACGACGGCAGCGGCTTGCTCAGCATCACGGCGACCGGCGTAGTGACAGGGGGAACCGAGAACGGCATCAGTGCGCGCACCTACGGGACCGGCATGACGACGATTTCCGCCGTCGATGTCACCGGGGGCTATCGCGGCATCGACGCGCGCAACTTCGGCACTGAGGCGCTGAGCATCACGGCGACGGGCGATGTGACGGGGGCAAGCAACGCCGGCATCTACGCGCGCAACACCGGCACCGCCCTCACGATCGAGGCCGCGGGCGTCAGCGGGGGCACGGACGGCATCCGCGCGCGCAACTTCGGCGACGGCGCGCTCAGCATCACGGCGACGGGCGATGTGACGGGGACGACCGTCGATGGCATCTATGCCCGCAACTCCGGCGCCGATCTGACGATCGAGGCCGCGGGTGTGAGCGGGGGCACTTTCGGCATCCGCGCTGTCAACTATGGCACCGGCGCGCTGAGCATCACGACGACGGGGGATGTGACCGCGGTCCTGACCGGCATCGTTGCCTCAAACTCCAATTCCGGCGCCGACCTCACCATCGCCGCTGCGGCCGTCAACGGTGGCACGACTGGCATCTTCGCAGACAACGACGGCAGCGGCACGCTGAGCATCACGGCGACCGGCGCAGTGACAGGGGGAACCTCGGCCGGCATCAGTGCGCGCACCTACGGGACCGGCCTGACGATTTCCGCCGTCGATGTCACTGGCGGTGAAGTGGGCATCTCAGCGGGCAACTACGGAGACGGCGCGGTCAGCATCACCACGACGGGTCAGGTGACCGGCACGCTGTTCGACGGCATCTTGGCACGCAACAGCCTTGCCGGCACCGGGCTGACCATCTTGGCCGATGCCGTCACAGGCGGGCGACGTGGCATTTCGGCCGATAGCTTTGCCGGCTCGCTCAGCATCACGGCGAGCGGCGCGGTCATCGGTGGGTCCGCAGAGGGCATTCGTGCGCGCAATTACGGTACCGACCTGACGATCGAGGCCGCGAGCGTCACCGGGGGTACGGACGGCATCCTTGCACGCAACGAAGGCACTGGCGCGCTGAGCATCACGGCGACGGGCGATGTGGAGGGGGGGGCATACGAGGGCATTCGTGCGCAAAACTCGGTTGACGGCACAAACCTCACGATCCTGGCCGCCATTGTGACCGGCGGGACGGGTGGCTATGCTGCGATCTTGGCCGAGAATTCGGGCGGCGGGGCGTTGAGCATCACGTCCACGGGCGATGCGGTCGGAGCGGGGCTTTACGGCATTCTTGCGTTCAACGAGGGGACCGACCTCACGATCTCGGCCGTCAATGTGAGCGGCAGCTATGGCGGCATCGAGGCGCTGAACTATGGCAGCGGCGCGGTGCGGGTCACGACGACGGGCGATGTGACCGGGGGCACGAGAACCGGTATCCGGGTCGTCGCCCGGACCGACGCCACCGTCGACATTGCGGGGCTGGTCACCGGCGGGAACGGGACGGCGGTCGACATGACGGATGTGGACGGCGATGCGACGCTGGCCTTGCGGGCGGGCTGGGGGCTTGACGGGCAGGCTCTGGGCTCGGCCACGACGGGCGATCTGCTGCAGCTGACCGGCATGGGGGCCTCGGTGCTGGATCTGGGGCAGATCGGCGCTGCGGGGGATCCGGACGCGATCCTGGGCTTCGAGGGCTTCCTCAAGGACGGCACGTCGGACTGGACGCTGACCGGGACGCAGGCCAATGACGGCTTCCTCGTGGCCGAGGTGATGGCGGGCCGGCTGATGCTGGCGGATGCGGTCTTCCTGCTGGATCCCACAGGCACCGGCCTTCTTGATGTCGGCGCGGGCGGGACGCTTGGCGGCATCGGTGCGCCGGTCGTTGCGGGCAATCTGCGCAGCGCGGGCACGGTGACCATGCAGAACGGGGTCGCGGGCGATGTGTTGACCGTGACGGGCGATTTCGTGGGGGATGGCGGCAGCCTCAGGATCGACACGGTGCTGGGCGATGACAGCTCGGCCACCGACCGGCTGGTCGTGGCGGGCGATGTCACCGGCGAGACCTTCCTCTTCGTCCAGAACATGGGCGGCACGGGCGGGCAGACGGTGGGCGGGATCCTGGTCGTCGATGTCGGCGGCACCTCGGCGGCTGATGCCTTCACCCTGGGCGCCTGGGATTTCGTGACCAGCGACGGAGAGCAGGCGCTGATCGGCGGGGCCTTCGCCTATGTGCTACGCCCCTCGGGCGAGGACTGGGTGCTGACCTCGGACCCGCTGACCGGGGAGCCCCCGGTTGATCCGCCCGTCGATCCTCCGGTCGACCCACCTGTGGACCCACCGGTCGATCCGCCCGTTGACCCCCCTGTCGATCCTCCTGTGGACCCGGACCCACCTGTCGATCCCCCCGTCGATCCACCTGTCGACCCCCCGGTCGACCCCCCGGTTGACCCGGAACCGCCTGGACCCGACGATCCCGACGATCCCGATGAGCCGACCCTGCAGCCCGGCGTCTCGGTCTTCGAAAGCTTCGGCCCCGTGGCCAGCAGCATGTTGCGCATGCCCTCGATGCAGCAGCGCGACCTGGGCGTCGTCCGCAGCGATCAGGGCGGGACGCAGGTTGCCCGCGGCGTCTTCACCCGCGCCGGCGGCTGGGAGGTTCCCACCGGCGTGACCGCAAGGATCGAGGGCCGGCGGGACAATGTCAGCCCCGTCCTGTCCTTCAGCGACGCGACCTTCTCGAACGACATCTTCTCGCTCGAGCTGGGCGTGCGGCGCGCGCTGGGCCCCGTCGGCCCCGGCGATCTGGTTGGCGGGCTGCAGCTGAGCTACGCCACCGCCTCGGCCGCGACCCGCGCACCTTCGGGGTCGGGCAGGATCGAGACCGAGGGCTACGGGATCGGCGGCAACCTGACGCTCTACATGCTTGACGGGCTCTATGTCGACGGTCAGGCCCGGGTCATGTGGCTGGACAGCGACCTCTCCTCGCGCGAGCTGGGGATGCTGGCCGAAGGGGTGGCGGGCTTCGGCTACGGCCTGTCGGTCGAGGTCGGGAAAGTGATCCCGGTCGCGGCCAACTGGACGATCACGCCGCAGGCGCAGATCAGCTACACCCGCACCGCGCTGGACGCCTTCACCGACAGTTTCGGCGTGCGCGTCACGCCCGAGGATGTCCAAAGCCGCGAGATCCGGCTGGGCGTCACCGCAGGCTACGAGGACCGCTGGAGCGCGGGCGCGGGCGGGATGCAGGCCAGCCTGATCGAGATCGGCTTCGACGTGATCCACGAGGGCTTTCCCGAGGCGAGGGTCGATGTGGGCGGCACGACGCTCTTCAGCGCGCAGGACGAGCTGCGCGGCGAGATCGCGGTCCGCGGCAGCTACAGCTGGCAGGACGAGCGCTTCTCGGTCTTCGGCGAGGTGGCGGCGGGCACCGGGCTCGAGAGTTTCGGCGACAGCGACAGCATGCGCTATGCCGTCGGCTTCCAGATGCAGTGGTGATGGACCGGATGCCGGAGGCCTCGATGCAGGAACCGGGCGCGGGGCGTGCCCCCGCAGGCGACCTGATCGCCGGGCTGGCCCTTGCGCTGTGCATCGCCGCCACCAGCCCGGTTGCCGCGCAGGACGAAACCCCGGTCGACCCGGGTGCCGCCGGGCCGGATACCGTCGTCGAAAGCTATGGCAACTGGCAGGTCCGCTGCGGGCCGCCTGCAGCACCCACCGACGCCGCGATCACCGGGGCAGAGGATCAGGCGGAGAATGGCGCCCGCAGCCTTGTCTGCGAGGCCATGCAGGAGCTGTTCCAGTCCGAAACCGGTCAGCGCCTTGTCGCCGTCGCGTTCAGCCGCGCGGGGGACGGGGCCGGCATGACGATCGTGGCACCCTTCGGCCTCCTCCTGTCCGAGGGGATCACCCTGACCGACAACGGCACGGCTCTGGCGCTGATCGGCTTTCGCACCTGCCTGCCCACGGGCTGCATCGCGCGCGCCGATCTCGATGCCGACACGATCGCCAATGTGATCGCCGCGCCCGACCTGACCCTGTCCATGCGCGCAGCCCCCGGGGGCGAGCCGGTGACGATCCCCCTTCTGCGCGAGGGCCTGACCGAAGCCTGGACCCGCCTGTCGCGCTAGGCGGCAGGCGCTAAGGCTGACCACAGGACGCTGTCGAAAGCGTCCCGCCAAGGCGGTCAATGCCACAGGGTAGCCCGGCGCCCGGAACGAACACCACCGGGTCGCCCTTAGCCGCCGACGCCCCGAGAACAACCGGTTGGCAGTGTTGATGTGGGTGTAGCGGGGCTAACCGGGGCACCGCCCGCCGCACCCCGCCCGGTCAGCCCCCGGTGGGCGCCTCCTCGCGCATCAGCCCGCCGGCCTTCAGCGCGGCCCAGAGTTCGGGCGGGATGGCGGCCGAGGCTGCGGCAAGGCTCGCCGCCAGTTCGTCCCGGCCTTGTCCGCCCGGGATCACCGAAACCACGGCCGGATGCAGCCCCGGGAACTGCGCCGCCGCCTCGATCAGGCGCACGCCATGGGCTGTGCAGACCGCCTCGATCCGGGCGACCCGGTCAAGGATCGCGGGGGGCGCCTCGGCATAGTCGTAGCGCGCGCCGGGGATCGGGCCGGTGGCGAGAATGCCGGAATTGTAGGGCCCGCCGATCACCACGCCTATGCCGCGCGCCTCGCAGAGCGGCAAAAAGCTGTCGAGCGCCTCCTGCTCCAGCAGGGTATAGCGCCCCGCCAGCAGGAACAGGTCGAAATCCCCCCGCCGCGCCAGCGCCTCGGCCGCCTGCCATTCGTTCACGCCCGCCCCGAAGGCCCGGATCACGCCTTCATCGCGCAGCCGCAGCAGCGCCCTGTAGCCGCCCGACATGAGCTCATCCTGCCGCACCGCCAGCGCCTCGGGCGTCTTGTGGTTGAAGAGGTCGATGTCATGGACATAAAGCACGTCGATCCGGTCCAGCCCGAGCCGTTCGAGCGAAAACTCGAGCGAGCGCAGAACCCCATCGTAGCTGTAGTCGAACACCTCCTTGCGGCTGGGCACGTCGATCCAGAAGCCCACCCCGTCGCGCTGATCGGGTGGCACGGCATGCAGAAGCCGGCCCACCTTGGTCGAGATGACGTATTCGTCGCGCGGTTTACCGCGCAGGAACCGGTTCAGCCGGGTCTCGGACAGGCCAAAGCCATACAGCGGCGCGGTGTCGAAATAGCGCAGGCCAGCGTCCCATGCAGCGGCAAGCGTCGCGTCCACCTCATCCTCGGGGACAGCGCGGAACAGGTTGCCAAGGGCGGCGCAGCCCAGCCCGAACGCGGTGAAATGCAGCCCGCCATTGCCCAGCCTGTCCCAGTGTCGCCTTTTCATCTGTGAGCCCTTCGTTCCGC
>JAFIEN010000330.1 GCA_020832515.1 Rubellimicrobium sp.
ACCCGACATGGATCAGAAACATCAGCGGGATCGTGACCCAGTAGTAGAACTCGGTGAAGATCGTCGTCATCGCGTCGAGTTGATTGTCCATTCCCTCTCGCCCCTTGGTTAGCGCGAGAAAAGCGCACCGCCGGGGAAACCGGCCGCGCACTCCTCCCCTCCCCTCTGGATCGGGCGAACCGATCCGGCTCCGGGAACCCCTCCTCCGGGTCCCGGTCGAGCTGTCATGCCGTGCGGGTCTCCTCCCCTCTGCGGCAAATTTGTTTTCCTCGAGGAAAAGACCCCTGCGACATTCTGTCAAGGGAAACATGGTCTGCCTAACAAATAAGCAGCAGTTTTCCCGTCAGGTGAAAAAAGTTTCTTGCCAGTTGAATGGCCGAAATCCCGGTGCTAGCGTCCGCCGAGGGGCCGGAGAAGGCCCGAAGACGAAAGGAAACGAATCCATGTGTGGCATCGTCGGGTTGTTCCTCAAGGCCCCCAAACTCGCACCGCAGCTTGGCGCGATGCTGACCGAGATGCTGATCACCATGACCGATCTTGTCCCGGATTCGGCGGGGATCGCGATCTACACCACGCCACAGGAAGGCCGCGCCCGGCTGACCGTGCAATCTGCCGAGCCGGACAGGGATTTCCCCGGCCTGGACGCAGATCTGGCCGGCGCCGTCGGCGGCACCGTCACGATCGAGCGCAAGGATACTCATGCGGTGCTGGACGTGGACGCGGACCGTCTTGACGCGGCCCGCGCTGCCGTCACTGGCCTGCGCGACGGGATCAAGGTCATGAGCGCGGGCGAGACGATCGAGATCTTCAAGGAAGTGGGCCTGCCCAGGGATGTGGCCGCCCGCTTTCACCTGTCCGACATGGCGGGCACCCATGGCATCGGCCATACGCGGATGGCCACGGAAAGCGCCGTCACCACGATGGGCGCGCATCCCTTTTCCACCGGGCCGGACCAGTGCCTCGTGCATAACGGCTCGCTCTCCAACCACAATTCCGTCCGCCGCGAACTGATCCGCCATGGCATGAGTTTCGAGACGCAGAACGACACCGAGGTCGCCGCCGCCTTCATCAGCCACAAGCTGAACGAGGGCGAAAGCCTTGGCGAGGCGATGGAAGATACGCTGACCGATCTGGATGGCTTCTTCACCTTCGTCGTGGGCACGAAGAACGGATTTGGCGTGGTGCGCGATCCCATCGCCTGCAAACCCGCCGTGATGGCCGAGACGGATCAATATGTCGCCTTCGGTTCGGAATACCGGGCGCTGGCCAACCTTCCGGGGATCGAGGCGGCCCGCGTCTGGGAACCCGAACCCGCCACCGTCTATTTCTGGGAACGCTGAGGATGCAAACCTTCGATCTGGAAACCGAGGGGCTGCGCGCCCTGAATTCGCAACTCCATGCACTGAAGGGGCAGACGAACCTGACCGCCTGGGAAATCGTCAATCCCAAGGGCGCCCATGCCATCGCCGTGGGGCTGGACGCGCCTATCGACGTGACGGTGCGGGGGTCAACGGGATATTACTGCGCGGGCATGAACAAGCAGGCGACCGTGCGCGTGGCCGGTTCCGCCGGGCCGGGCGTGGCCGAAAACATGATGTCGGGCACGGTGATCGTCGACGGCGATGCCTCGCAATATGCGGGGGCCACGGGGCGCGGTGGGTTGCTGGTGATCAAGGGCAATGCCTCGTCACGCTGCGGGATTTCCATGAAGGGGATCAGCATCGTCGTGCATGGCAATATCGGCCACATGTCGGCCTTCATGGCGCAGTCGGGCAATCTGGTCGTCCTTGGCAATGCCGGAGAGGCCCTGGGGGATTCGCTTTACGAGGCGCGCATCTTCGTGCGCGGGTCGGTCAAGTCGCTGGGCGCGGATTGCATCGAGAAAGAGATGCGGCCCGAGCATTACGAATTGCTCGAAGACCTGTTGAAGCGCGGCGAGGCGGATGCCAAGGCGAAACCCGAAGAATTCCGCCGCTACGGTTCGGCCCGCAAGCTTTACAATTTCAATATCGACAACGCGTCGTCATACTGAGGCCGGACCTGACATGACCGATCTTCCCCGGACCCCGCCCCGCTATTCGGCCACCTTCACGCCTGCCGTGAATGCCGAGATCCGCCGCGCCGCAGCCAGCGGCATCTACGATATTCGCGGCGGCGGCACCAAGCGCCACCTGCCGCATTTCGACGACCTGCTGTTCCTTGGCGCCTCGATGAGCCGCTATCCCCTGGAAGGCTACCGCGAGAAATGCGCGACCGATGTCTGGCTGGGCACGCGGCACGCGAAAAAGCCGATCCATCTGGACATTCCCGTCACCATCGCGGGGATGAGCTTCGGCGCGCTGTCCGGCCCTGCGAAGGAGGCTCTGGGGCGCGGGGCAACCGAGGCCGGCACCTCGACCACCACCGGCGACGGCGGCATGACCGAGGAAGAGCGTGGGCATTCCAAGACGCTGGTCTATCAATACCTTCCCTCGCGCTACGGGATGAACCCCGACGACCTGCGCCGCGCCGATGCGATCGAGGTGGTCGTGGGTCAGGGCGCCAAGCCCGGCGGCGGCGGCATGCTGCTGGGCCAGAAGATCTGGGACCGCGTGGCCGAGATGCGCAACCTGCCCAAGGGCATCGACCAGCGATCGGCCTGCCGCCACCCGGACTGGACCGGGCCGGACGACCTCGAGATCAAGATCCTCGAGCTGCGCGAGATCACGGATTGGGAAAAGCCGATCTATGTGAAGGTCGGCGGCGCGCGGCCCTATTACGACACGGCCCTGTCGGTGAAGGCGGGGGCCGACGTTGTGGTCCTTGACGGGATGCAGGGCGGCACGGCGGCGACGCAGGATGTGTTCATCGAACATGTCGGCATGCCGATCCTTGCCTGTATCCCGCAGGCGGTGAAGGCGCTGCAGGATCTGGGCATGCACCGCAAGGTGCAGCTGATCGTTTCGGGCGGGATCCGGTCCGGCGCGGATGTGGCCAAGGCCATGGCGCTGGGCGCGGACGCGGTGGCGATCGGCACTGCGGCGCTGATCGCGCTGGGCGACAACGATCCGCGCTGGGAAGAGGATTACCAGAAGCTGGGCACCACGGCCGATGCCTATGACGACTGGCACGAGGGCCGCGATCCGGCCGGTATCACCACGCAGGACCCCGAGCTTTCGGCGCGCTTCGACCCGATCCTCGGGGGACGGCGGCTGAAGAACTACCTCAAGGTGATGACACTCGAGGCGCAGACCATCGCGCGGGCCTGCGGCAAAAACCACCTGCACAATCTTGAACCCGAGGATCTTGTCGCGCTGACGATCGAGGCCGCGGCCATGGCCGGCGTGCCGCTGGCGGGCACCAACTGGATCCCCGGGCGCACCGGCGGATTCTGACACAAAAAGACGAAGGACAGGGAGTTACCACGATGGCGAAAGACCTTGCCAAATGGGCCAAGGACCGTGGCGTCAAGTATTTCATGATCTCATACACCGACCTGTTCGGTGGCCAGCGGGCCAAGCTTGTGCCGACGCAGGCCATTTCCGACATGGCGGTCGATGGGGCGGGCTTTGCCGGGTTCGCGACCTGGCTCGACATGACGCCCGCCCATCCCGATCTTCTGGCGATTCCCGACTCGCCCGCCGTGATCCAGTTGCCCTGGAAAAAGGACGTGGCCTGGGTTCCCGCCCGCGTGACGATGGAAGGGGATCTGGTCAAACAGGCGCCGCGCAACGTGCTGGAGCGTCTGGTGGCCGAGGCGGCAAAGGACGGGCTTCACGTCAAGACCGGCGTGGAGCCCGAGTTCTTTCTGCTGAACGCCGAAGGGACCAGTGCCTCTGACATCTTCGACACGGCCGAAAAGCCCTGCTACGACCAGCAGGCGATCATGCGCCGCTATGACGTGATTGCCGAGATCTGCGACTACATGCTGGAACTCGGCTGGGAACCCTACCAGAACGACCACGAGGACGCGACCGGCCAGTTCGAGATGAACTGGAAATACGACGATGCGCTGGTGACTGCCGACAAGCACAGCTTCTTCAAGTTCATGGTCAAGTCGGTCGCCGAAAAGCACGGGCTGCGCGCCAGCTTCATGCCCAAACCCTTCAAGGGGCTGACCGGGTCGGGCTGCCATGCCCATATCTCGGTCTGGTCGGCCGACGGCAAGACAAACGTCTTCGCCGATGACAAGAAGGACCTTGGACTGTCCGAACAGGGCCGTCACTTCCTTGGCGGGATCATGAAGCACGCCACCGCCATGGCCGCCATCACCAATCCGACGGTGAACAGCTACAAGCGCATCAACGCGCCCCGCACCACATCTGGCGCGACCTGGGCACCCAATACGGTGACATGGACCGGCAACAACCGCACCCATATGGTGCGCGTCCCCGGCCCGGGCCGGTTCGAACTGCGCCTGCCCGAT
>JAFIEN010000331.1 GCA_020832515.1 Rubellimicrobium sp.
TATTTGGAAACCAAACACCCGCAAGCCGGGGCTGGGGCGGGGCCCGCGCCCGTCCCCAGGGGGCGGGCATGGTCGCGTGCCGGGGGCTTTGGATCGGGGTCGGCGCCGCAGGTCGCCGGGTGCGTCATCTTGACCTTGGGGCGCCGAATGCTTTCTTAGGGACAACCAATCACCCTGCAACCAAGAGAGTTTGCCATGGCCTTTTCCCTTCCCGACCTTCCCTATGCCCATGATGCGCTGGCCGCCAAGGGCATGTCGAAGGAGACGTTGGAGTACCACCACGACCTGCACCACAAGGCCTATGTCGACAACGGCAACAAGCTGATCGCGGGCACCGAGTGGGAGGGCAAGACCCTCGAGGAGATCATCACCGGCACCTATAACGCCACCGCCGTGGCGCAGAACGGCATCTTCAACAACATCAGCCAGCTGTGGAATCACAACGAATTCTGGCTGATGATGGGCCCGGCCGAGAGCAAGATGCCGGGCGAGCTGGAAGCCGCGCTGACCGAATCCTTCGGATCGGTCGCCAAGTTCAAGGAAGATTTCGCCGCCGCCGGTGCGGGCCAGTTCGGCTCGGGCTGGGCCTGGCTGGTGAAGGACAAGGACGGCAGCCTGAAGGTGACCAAGACCGAGAACGGCGTGAACCCGCTTTGCTTCGGGCAGACCGCGCTTCTGGGCTGCGATGTTTGGGAACATTCCTACTACATCGACTTCCGCAACAAGCGGCCAGCTTACCTCAGCAACTTCCTCGACAATCTGGTGAACTGGGAGAACGTCGCCTCCCGCATGTGAGGGCGCGCCGATCCGGCACCCGCGGCGGCACCCTTCGGGGTGCCGTTTGCATTCGTGCCTCGGCCATGCCAGAGCCGGGAGGGTGAAGGGGCCGGAGGCGGGAATGGGCGGGGCGGGCAAGGGCATCGCGGCGATGGTCGGGGCCTGCACCATCTGGGGCCTGTCGCCGCTGTTCTATGCGCTGCTGACCCATGTGCCGCCGCTTGAGCTGCTGGCATGGCGGTGCCTGTGGTCGCTGGTGTTCTTCCTGGGCCTGCTGACGGCCCGGCGCCGCCTGGGCGATCTGGCCGAGCCCCTGGCCAGCCTGCCGCGGGCGGGCATGACGCTGGTTGCGGGGCTGTTGATCGCGGCCAACTGGCTGGGGTTCATCCTGGCGGTCTCGTCGGGGCGGACGCTTGAATCCGCGCTGGGCTATTTCATCTTTCCGCTGGCCGCCGTGGCGCTTGGCCGGCTGGTGCTGGGCGAGCGGATCTCGCAGCTGCAGTGGATCGCGGTCTGGGGGGCGGTTGGGGCGGTGTCGCTTCTGACCTGGGGGTTGGGCGTGCCGCCCTGGATCTCGATCGTGCTGGCCGTCACCTTCGCCTTCTACGGGCTCCTGAAGACGGGGCTTGCGATTCGGCCGGTCGTGTCGGTGACCGCCGAGATGGCACTGCTTGCCCCCGCGGCACTGATCTGGCTTGTCAGTCAGGAGGGCGCCTTCGCCCACGACCCGGCGACGCTGCTTCTGCTGATGCTGTCAGGCCCCCTGACCGCGCTGCCGCTGGTTATGTTCAGCCATGCGGCCCGCCGGGTGCGGCTGTCGACATTGGGGCTGGTGCAGTATCTCAACCCCAGCCTGCAGTTCCTTTGCGCGGTCCTGTGGTTCGCCGAGCCCTTCACCCTCTGGCACGCCATCGCCTTTCCGGTGATCTGGGGGGCGCTCGCGCTCTACTCGGCCTCGCAGATCGTTCAGGACAGGGCCGCGCGCAGATCCGCCTCGAGCGTCGCGACATCGGGCACGACGGTGACGAATCCCTGAAGCGAGGATTCGGCAAAGCCCTCGTCGATCACATGACCGAGAAGCCGGACCAGCGGCTGCCAGTAGCCCTCGACATCCAGAAGGAAGATCGGCTTGGCATGCAGGCCAAGCTGGCGCCAGGTCAGGGCTTCGAAGAACTCGTCGAGCGATCCCGCACCCCCCGGCAGGACGACGATCGCATCGGCATTCATGAACATGACCTTCTTGCGCTCGTGCATCGTCTCGGTCACGACATAGGTATCAAGCGCCTCGCGCCCCACCTCGCGCAGGACAAGGTGCTGGGGGATCACGCCGAAGGTGCGCCCGCCCTGTGCCTGCGTGGCCTGCGCGACCAGCCCCATCAGGCCCACGTCCCCCGCGCCATAGACCAGCTGCCAGCCATTGCGCGCCAGCATGGCGCCGGTTGCGGTCGCAGCCGCGGCGAAGGCCGCCCGGCTGCCCTGCCGCGCGCCACAATAGACGCAGACCGATCGGCTTGATCCTGTCATGCTGCGCTTTCCCCTTGCATGTGTCGGACGATCAACGGATTTTGATCCCATGTAGCGGGGATGACAGGACCGCTCAACCGCCCGAATGGCGCGCCAGGCCCTGGGCGGGTCGGACAAGCCGCACTGCCAGCGGCGGGGGGGGCTTTATGGCCAGATCGACTGCTCTGGGATGGACCATGGCGCTGGGCGGCGGGATCGCCCTTTTCGTCGTGATCGTGGCCCTTGTGCCTCGGCCGGGGCCCGAGCCGCGTCTGGGTGCCTCGTCCCCGTCCGTTGACCCTGCGGCCGCCGGGGAACCCGCCCTCGCGAGCGGGGCAGACCCCGGTCAGGAGGCGGCCCTGCCGCCCGCCCCTTCCGGGACCGAGGGCGATGAGGCGGCTGCGGCGGATGAGCAGCCTGCCGCGGGCATTGCCGCGCCGTTGCTCGAGACGGTGTTCATCGAAGCCGACGGAAATACGGTGATCGCGGGGCGCAGTGCGGCCGGCCTGCCGGTGGCGATCCTGCTGGCCGGGGGTGTTCTGGCCGAGGTTCTGGCCGACGAGACGGGGCAGTTCGTGGCCATGCTCTCGATCCCGCCGGCCGATCAGCCGCGCCTTCTGTCGCTGCTGGCCGATCCCGAAGGGGCGGCGGTCGCCTCGGAACAGACCTATATCGTGTCGTCGGTTGCCCCGGTGGTCGCAGCGCCGGAGCCCGAGGATGACATGGGCGGTCTTGGGACTGCCGGGGAGCCCGAGGATGACTTGGGCGGTCTTGAGACGGCCGGGGAGGCCGGGGAGGCCGGGGATGACCTGGGTGGTCTTGAGACTGCCGGGGAGGCCGATGGAGAGACCGACGGGGAGGCTTTGGCGGAGGCTGGGGTTGCCTCGGGGGCGGATCCGGTGATCGCCCGGGCCGAAGGGATCGAGGCCGACGGTGACGCCAGCCCGGTGGAGATGCTTTCCGACGAGGACCCAGCGCAGGTCGGCGCCACACCGGATGCCGGCAGGCCGCTTGACGATGCGACAGCCGCGGCCGGGGCGGACGCGCCGTTGCCCCTGCCCGAGGATGGTGAGGTCGCAAGCGGCGCGACATTGCCGGGCAGCGAGGGTGCCGAGGACGCAGATGCCGGGACGGGGCCTGCCGCTGTCGCGGCTGTGGCCGACCTCGATCCGGATCTTCGCGATACCGATGTGGATGCGCCTGTCCTGGGCGAGGGGCCGGGCGCAGTTGATGGAGGCCAACCCGGGACCACGCCCCCCGACCCGCTGGTCGCCGATGGATCGGCACCCGATCTGCCGGCGGTGGCGGGCGTCCCGGCCGCGGTGGTGGATCTGCCTCATGCCGGGCTGGCGGGTGCGGTATCGGACCTGCCGCCCCTGCCGCAGACGCCGTCCGTGCTGGTCGCCGATGCCGACGGCGTCCGGGTGCTGCAGCCCACCCTGTCTCCGGCCGCGACGCCCGAGGTGCTGACGACCGTCGCGCTCGACACGATCAGTTACAGCGCCGAGGGCGAGATCATCCTGGCGGGGCGCGCCACCGGCGGCGGTTCGATCCTGATCTATCTCGACAATGTGTTTCTGGCCGAGGTCGCCGTGCAGCCGGATGGCACATGGTCGCTCAGTGGGATCGAAATCGCGCCGGGTGTCTATACCCTGCGGGTCGATCAGGTCGGGCCCGATGGCCGCGTCATGTCGCGGATCGAGACCCCCTTCCAGCGCGAGGAGCGGGCGGTCATCGCGGCCGTCATGGCCGAGCAGACCGATGCCGAGGATTTCGATGTCGCGGTGCTCACGGTGCAGCCGGGCCATACGCTCTGGGCGATCGCGCGGGACCGCTATGGAGAGGGGATCCTTTATGTCAGCGTGTTCGAGGCCAATCGCGACCGTATCCGCAACCCCGATCTGATCTTTCCCGGTCAGGTCTTCGTCCTGCCCGAACTTGAACGGGACGAGGCGTCGCACGGGGAATAGACGGATCGTCCGGGGCTTGTCCCCGGGCGTGTCCCAGGGCGTCTTGCCGGGCCTGTCACACCCCCCTGCTCCCCGCGTCGCCCGCGTTGGGGTGGGGGGGGGGGGGGGGGGGGGGGGGGGGGGGGGGGGGGGGGGGG
>JAFIEN010000332.1 GCA_020832515.1 Rubellimicrobium sp.
GGCCCGGGTCCGGGCCGCCGCAGGGATCATGGGCGATCAGGGGAAGGTCTGACCGGCATAGGTGCGGGCAAAGCGGGCAAGGATCGCATTGCCCCGTTCGACCGCGGCATCCAACGCCTCCTGCATCGACTTCTGCCCCGAGAGCGCCGCCTCGACCTCGGAAACCCATTCGGCACGGATCTGGATGAAGCCGCCCAGACGGATGCCGCGGGTCAGTTCGGTCGGATCGGTATAGGTCAGCGAATGCATCGCGATCTCGCGGCCGAAGAACGGCGGCTCGTCGTAGAAGCCGGTCTCGAGAAGTTCGGCATAGGCCGACTGGGTGACGGGGATGTAGCCGGTGAACTCGATGAAGTTGCGCTGCTCCTGCGGCGTGGCAAGGAAGGCCAGATAGGCGGCAGCACCGCGATATTCGTCCTCGGTCTTGCCCGACAGCACCCAGTTGGACGCCCCGCCCACGACCGTGTTCGTCCGCTCGAACCCTTCGTAGATCGGGAGCATCTGGACGTGCCAGTTCAGGTCGTCGGCCGCGATCCGGTGCACCGTGTTGTGCGAGGCGATCGAGCCGAAGAAGATCGAGCATTCACCGGAGGCGAAGCTGTCCATCGCGTTCAGGCCCATGGCGGCCGTGCGCATCTGCAAGAGGCCTTCGTTCAGCCAGCGCTGGATGTCTTCCATGTGCCGGACATGCAGCGTGGTGTTGAACAAAAGCTCGGTGTCCAGCCCGTCATAGCCGTTGTTGTTCGAGGCAACGGGGATGTTGTGGACCATCGAGAACTGCTCGAGGTCGATCCAGGTCGAGGGCGAATAGGCCATCGGGCAGTCGAAGCCCGCATCGCGCAGGGCGATGAAGGCCGCTTCCATGCCTTCCCAGGTCAGCGGTGCCTCGGTCAGGCCGGCGGCTTCGAAATGGTCGATGTTCCAGTAATAGACCGGGGTCGAGGAGTTGAAGGGCATCGAGATGAACTCGCCCGTCGAGGCGGCATAGTAGTTGGCGATGCCCGGGAAGTAGTCGTCCCAGTCGATCTCGATCTCGAAGTCCGCCATCATCTGGTGGACGGGGTAGAATTCGCCCGACAGCATCAGGTCGGCGGTGCCGGCATCGAAGGACTGGACCAGAACCGGGTGCTGGTTGGCACGAAAGGCGGCGATGGTGTTCTGGACGGCCTGGTCGTAGCTGTCCTGGCCCACGCAGTTGATCTGATAGACATCCTGCGATTCGTTGAAGCGGGTGCAGGTGGCCAGAACCTCGGCGCCAAGGTCGCCGGTCAGGCCGTACCAGTAGTCGAAGGTGATCCGGTCGGCAGAGGCTGCCGTGGCCAGAAGGCCCGCGGCAAGGGTCGCAAGGCTTGCGGTTTTCATCATGGTGACTTCTCCCAGATTAAGCGCCAGCAAGGCGCCCGGGCCGATCACTGGAGGACAATCGTAACCGTCAGACCAAGGCATCTTGAAACAATGGTATCCCCAGTGATTCATTTTCATGACGCCCGGGTTCAGCCCCGCGCGATGATGCGCGCCTCGTCCAGATAATTGTCGAAATGGACCAGGGTCTGCTCGGGATCGGTCAGCACCACCGCCATCTGGGCAGGCCCGGAAAGGATCTGGGGCTGCGTCCAGGGACGGCCAAGCGGGATCGTGACGTTATAGTGCCCGCCCGAGAGCGTGGTGAAAGGAATGCCCCGCCAGATCGCGGTCGAGGGGTAATGGACATGCCCCGCGATCACCTGCCGGATATCGCCGTGGCCGGACAGGACCGTGGCGAAGGCGGGGCCGTTCTCGAGGATGATCTCGTCCACTGCGGTGGACAACGGGTTGGCGTGGTGATGCAGGATGACGATGACAGGCCTGTCCTGCGCTTCGCCCAGCCGGGCGGCCAGCCAGTCAAGCTGGACCTGTTCCAGCCGGCCGTCATGGCGGCCGAACTCGATGGCGCTGTCGAGCAGGATGATACGGTGCCCCTTCGTGTCGATGACCTTGTCGACAAAGCCCGTTTCGCCGGCATGGTCGGGGCCGAAGACCTTCAGGAAGGTTTCGCGGTGGTCGTGGTTGCCTATGGTGATGTGGAAAGGGACGGACAGGCCCGAGAGCACCTCCTGCAGCGTCTCGTAGGCAGCGTGCTCGCCCAGATCGGCCAGATCGCCGGCCAGGGCCACGAAATCGGCGTCACCGTGGCGGGCGTTGATCGCGGCAACACCCGCGCGCAGCCGGTCGGTCGTGTCAAGGCCATGGGACAGCTTGCCCTCGGCCAGAAGGTGCAGGTCGCTCAGCACGATGAATTTCAGCGTCATTGCCCCAGCCCCATCCGCGAGAGATACTCCATCGACGGCACGATCCCCGCCTTGTCGCGCAGCTCGAGCACCAGATGCGGCCGGACGCTCAGGCCCGCCAGCGCGCGAAAGACCGAAGGCCACAGGATCGTGCCTTCGCCGATGGCCCAGTGGCGGTCGGCATAGCCGTCGGCGTCCTGCAGATGCACATGCGACAGCATCTCGCCCGCCGAGGTGACGAAGTAGTCCACAGGCGGCGCGCCGGTCGAGACATGGGCGTAATGCGCATGGCCCGTGTCGATCGACAGCCGGACATTGGGCGAGGCGAAGCTTTCGACAAGGCGCTTGCGGTCGGCGGGGTCGATATCCTCGATATTCTCGACGACCAGCGTGACACCCTGATCGACGGCGCGGGTCACGACCGGGGCCAGCGTGTCGTGCACCAGGTCGATCTGGCGCTGGCGGGCGGTCGGGTCGTTGTCGAGATTGTTGCAATCCCAGGTCGTGTAGGGCGAATGGATGACCATCTGCGTCGCGCCGACGACCGCGCAGATCTCAAGCCCGGTCAGGAACCGGCTGGTGACCAGCGCGCGGACATCGGGATCCATCGAATCGATGGTGAAGCCCCAGAACGGCCCGTGCATCCCGATCCGCCCGGCATGACCATCCAGCAGGCGGGCGGCCGCTTCGGCCTGCGGGCGCCAGTCGCCCGTGATGACCCTGGGGTCGTGAAAGGTCTGCAGTTCGACGTCGCGGTCCTTTTCGAAAAGCCAGGCGCGGAAGGCCTCAAGCTCCTTGACGGCAAGAGCCGCGCCGATCACGGGAAGGGTTGTGGGGGACATGGGATGCCTCTTGCGCTTGTCCGACAGGGTTGCGGAGGTCGGATTAGGCAGCTGAGGTCACAGCAGGATGACGCTGACCCTGATCGGCGAAGGGGAACTCACGAAATCAGGTGAAATCAATTGGCGGGCGGTGCTTGGGCGGTGGGCCTTCAAGCGATACGGGCCACGGCCGGGCGGCGGGGGCCGATTGATTCGGCGGCATGGAGGCGTCGGGAGGCCCGCGGCAGGGCCATCCACACCACCAGCCAGCCCCTGGGCAGGCGGATCTCCACCTCGCAGGGCAGCCATCTGCAGGCCTTGCGCAAATCAACCTTCGGGACATCGCTCATGCGTTCTGCCATCTGTCGGAATCGACCGTCGATCCGATCGCTCCCCGATGCCGCGCAAGCCGGACGACAGCCTTACGCGGCGACAGTTTCCGCGGCCACGCAGGACAGAACGATCTCGCAACCGCCGCCCTCGGGTGCCCGCGAAGAGGATGACCCCGATCGCCGCGCCGAACAGTCAGACGCCCATGTCGTTGATCTGCTGACGGAGAGGCTTGGCCAGTGTCGGGATCCGCGCCGATCCCGGAAGGGTCGGCACGATGTATCCCGACACCCCGATGGCGAAGATAAACCCCCCGACGCCTCTACCTCAACAGCAGCACCGGCACCTTGCACGACCGCAGCATCTCGGTCGTGGTCGAACCGATGATCAGGCTCCGGATGCGGGAATGCCCGTAGGCGCCCATGACCAGCATGTCGAAGCCCTCGGCCTCGATATGCTTGCCCAGCGCCGTCTCCGGCTGGCCCGGCAGGATCGCGGTCTCGGCCGTCAGGCCCGCCGCACAGAGCAGCGCGCGCGCATCCTCGAGGCCCTTGCGCGCCCCTTCCGTCGCCGTCCCCACCGTGACCACATGCACCTCGAGCCCGGCAAACAGCGGATCGCGGGCGATGTGGTCCACCGCCTTCATCGCGGACGGGCCGCCGTCATAGGCCACAAGCACCCGCCCGATCGGCCGGAAGGCGCGCGAGGCGACGAAGACCGGGCGGCGGGCCGCGCGGACAAGGCGTTCCAGGTTCGATCCCAGATGCCCCTTGGCGAAGTCGGCCGCCTCGCCCCGCTTGCCGATCAGGAAGACGCGCGCATCGTCCTCGATCTCGGCCACAGTCTCGACGATGTCGCCGTGGCGCAGCCGCGTCGTGATTTCGGCCACGCCGGCCTTGTCGAGGATCGCGCGGGCATCCTCGAGGATGGCGCGGCCGCGATGGCCGATCAGCTTCGCGCGCTGGG